>DAIMZU010000005.1:0-21326 GCA_036733845.1 Ramlibacter sp. | reverse complement strand
GGGCTGGCTTGCGCCAGCCCTGGGTGTGACACCCAGGCGCACGAGTTTGTTACAAAAACGAGAAGCTCTGGAGTTTACGGATGAGCTGGGCTCCGCCGGCATCGCAGAGGTGATGCCGCGCAATATTTGCCTACGTCCACACTCTGGTGATGCGAGAACACGACACCGGCTTCGAGGGTTGATGTTCTTGCCGCGGACTAGGAGGCGTTTGCGTTCAGGGGTGCACCGGCCGCCAAGCTTCGTAACTTGTGTTACTAGATGCGTCGGGGTCGATCGGCTCCGGAGCGGACTTCCAGCCCACCCATGAGCACCCGTCCACGGATCACGAGGTCGGCGTCGCCTTCCTGGCCAGCCCTGCCCGGCCGATCGTCGCTGACGCCCCCCATCAGCGCCTCCACTTCGACGCGAACGATCCAGTCCTCCGGCACGATCAACTGAACGCCGCCCATCACGATCAGCAGGTCGATGCGGGCCGGTGCAGGGCGAGAACCCCGATCGCTCAGGTCAAGTTCCGCCCCGCCCATCAGAACCGACACGACCGCGTCGTCCGTTTCGCTTGCGGAAAGTCGCAGCCGCTGGCCGCCCTGCGTGACCAGGACATGCCGGCGATCGCCTGCGAGCCGGATCCGCTCGCGCCGCAAGACATAGACCCATGCCGCATGCGCGACGGCGGAAATGGCGGCGGCCGCAGCAAGATGACGCCATCGCGGCGCCACGCGCCAGCGCGACGCCGTCAACTGAAGCTCGCCATGATCAGAAAACATTGTTCTCTCCTTACGTGTCCGCGAGGCCTGTGGATCCTTTGAGCACATCGTGTTCGATGATCTGGCGGAGCCTTTCAGGCTTCTCACCGCGGCGGCGAGCACGCCCAGCGCCGCTGGCGGCCTGCTCGTATCTCATCCGATCGCGACCCTGGAACGCACCCCTGGCCGGCCACGACGGCTGTCCGCAAAAGCGCTCGTCCCGAGCCATTCCCACAGCCTCTCGCGATCCTTGTCGGCCCCGTCCACGCGCAGTTCACTGGCACGGATCACTTCCTGGGGGCGGCGCTCCCCTGACCAGACGTCCGTCAGTGCGGAGACCGTCGAGTCCACGACGAGGGTGAGGGGGCGTCCGGGATCATCGCGGCACAGGTCGGCCGAACCATCCTCGACGACGAGCCACCATGCGGTTTCACCTTCGCGCGCGTCCCGGAACCGGAAGTGGATGACGACGGGAGAGCGCGGGAACTCGTTGAGCCGGACGAAGCGGCGGACGTCCCACATCAGCAGCCCGGCATCGAGTTCGTCCGGCCGCAGCCTGCTTCCGATCCAGCGCGCGCCCCAGTGACCCAGAGCCATGACGATCGGTCCCAGTTCTTCCCCGGCTTCCGTGAGACGGTACTCGAAGGCCTTGCCGTTCGTGTACCGCTGCACGACGCCGGCCTCCTCGAGCTGCCGCAATCGAAGGCTGAGCAAACTGGTGGACATGCGCGGGACGCCGCGGTGCAGGTCGTTGAAGCGCCTGCTTCCGCACAGGAGCTCTCGCAGCACCAGGGGTGTCCAGCGTTCACAGACGACTTCGGCGCCACGCGCGACCGTGCAGAACTGACCGTACGTGCTGTTCATGGCAGGCCCTCCGTGGCAGCGCCAAGCTTCAGATTCTGGACTAGCGCGCTTGCCATTTCAGGCCGATGCTGGCGCTTCCATCTTATAGGAGCTCACCATGCCAAGAGTTGCCATCATCCAGCGCCCTCCGGTGCTCCTGGACAGGAGGGCCACGCTCCAGCGTGCAGTGGAGTCCACCGCCGAGGCGGCAGAAGCCGGCGCCTCGCTCATCGTGTTCCCGGAGTCATACATCCCGGGGTATCCCTCCTGGGTCTGGCGCACCGCCGCCGGTCGCGATGGGGGGCTCATGGGCGAGCTGCACGCGAAGCTGCTGGACAACGCGGTCGACGTGGGCGCGGGTGACCTGTCACGCCTGCTGGAAGCGGCGCGACGCCACCGCGTGACGATCGTGTGTGGCCTGGACGAGAACGTCCGTGCGCAGGGCGGCGGAACGCTCTACAACACGGTGGTCACGATCGGCCCGGACGGCACGGTCCTGAACCGGCACCGCAAGCTCATGCCTACGAACCCGGAACGCATGGTGCACGGTTCTGGCGACGGGGCAGGGCTTCAGGTGGTGGACACACCGGCGGGACGGGTCGGGACGCTGATCTGCTGGGAGAACTACATGCCGCTCGCCCGGTATGCGCTGTACGCCCAGGGAATCCAGGTCTATGTCGCGCCCACCTACGACTGCGGTGAAAGCTGGATCGGCACGCTGAGCCACATCGCCCGCGAGGGGCGCTGCTGGGTGCTCGGCGCGGGCACGGCGCTGCGCGCCGACGACCTGCCGGATGGCCTGCCGGGCCGGGACACGCTGTTTCCTGACCCGCAGGAGTGGATCAACCCGGGCGATTCTGTCGTCGTGGACCCGCAAGGCAAGGTGGTTGCCGGACCGATGCGGCGTGAAGCGGGCGTGCTGTACGCAGAAATCGACCTCGCTGCCGTGGCGGTTGCCCGTCGGACGCTCGACGTGGTGGGCCACTATGCGCGCCCGGACATTTTCGAGTTGACCGTCCGTCGCTCGCCCTCGGTGCCCGTGCGATACCTCGACGGCGCGCAGTCACGGCGGACCGACTCCACGCAGGAGACCCCATCATGAACTCCCGACTGGTCACGCTGGACGGCACGACCGTCGAACTTTCGAAGGAAGACATGCAGGCGTTTCGGGGAGAGTTTCGCGGCGCGGTGCTCACCCCGGACGATCCCGCTTATGACGAGACGCGCAAGATCTGGAATGCAATGATCGACCGGCGCCCGGCCGTGATCGCCCGCTGCACCGGAACGGCGGATGTCGTGCAGGCCCTGCGCTTCGCCCGCAGGCACCGCCTCCTGTCGTCGGTGCGCGGCGGCGGCCACAACATCGCGGGCCTGGCGGTCTGCGAAGGCGGGCTGATGATCGACTTGTGCGGCATGCGAGGCGTATGGGTCGACCCTGCCAGCCAGACCGCCCAGGCCCAGGCTGGCTGCACACTGGCAGATGTCGATCGCGAGACGCAAGTGCACGGCCTGGCTGCGGTCCTGGGATTTGTCTCCGCCACCGGAATTGCCGGACTGACCGTGGGGGGCGGCTTTGGCTATCTCACCCGTCGCCATGGCTGGACCTGCGACACCGTGCAATCGATGGAAGTGGTGACCGCTGACGCCAAGGTGCTGCGCGTCTCGGCGCAGGAGAACGAAGATCTTTTCTGGGCGTTGCGCGGCGGCGGCGGCAACTTCGGGATCGTCACGAGCTTCGCGTACCGGCTGTTTCCCGTCGGACCCGAGATCCTGGGCGGCGCCATCGCCTGGCGTGGGGAAGATGCCCCGCAGGTGCTGGAAGCTTTTCGCGAGTTCAGCGCGGCAGCGCCCCGCGAGATGACGGCCGTGGCCGTCCTGCGCACCGCACCGCCCGCTCCGTGGCTGCCCAAGGAGGTGCATGGCCAGCCGATCGCCGCGATCTTCATCTGCCATTCGGGTGACCGCAGCGAGGGCGAGCGCCTGCTCGGGGCGCTGCGCCGGGTGGGCAAGCCGGTGGCCGACATCGTGGCGCCGCGCCCCTATGCGCAGATGCAGAGCCTGCTGGACGCGACGCAGCCCAAGGGACGGCGCTACTACTGGAAATCGCATTACCTCGCCGAGGTCAGCGATCGGCTCATCCCGCTGGCTGTCGAACACGCCCGGCGTTTCAAGTCGCCGCACTCGGCAGTCCTGGTCTTCCAGATCGGTGGTGCGCTGAACGACCTGCCGGCGGAGCATTCCCCGGCAGGCAACCGCGACGCGCGTTACGTGCTGAACATCACCGCTTCCTGGGAACAGCCGGCGGACGACGAAGCGAATGTCCAGTGGGCCCGCGATTGTTTCCAGGCGACGCAGCCGTGTTCCACCGGAGGGACGTACGTCAACTTCCTCACCGAGGAGGAAGGCGCCGACCGGATCGCCGCCGCGTATGGCGAGGCCAACCTGGGCCGGCTGTCGGCGATCAAGCGCAAGTACGATCCGGAAGACCTGTTCCGGCATACGAAGCGTGTCTGACGGCGCCCGGGTTCATGGCCATGATGGTGTCGGCCATGAAAGCCACGGGGCAGCGATGCATGCAGGCACGATCCGTGCTGCTGAAGCCTGGTCCCCGGCCACGGGTCAAGTGTCAAGAGTGAAAGATTGAACAATCAGATGAAGCGCGCTGTCTGGACAATCATCGTCACCGGGATGGTGGCGGCCGTGGCGGCTGCGCTCCAGCTGAGAAAGTTTGCGTCCGACGAAGCAGAGTCGCAAAAGGCCTGGGGTGAGCTGGTGACGCTCAGGGTGCCCCTTGCCGAACGCTTCGACCCCAGCATGGTTTCGGACTTGCCCGATCCTGCACGGCGGTTCTTCTCCTTTGTATTTCAACCCGGCGCCCGGTTGAGCACAGTCATCGAACTCACCATGACCGGGGAGTTGTCCTTGGGCACCAAGGAAGATCCGAAATACCAGCCCATGCGGGCAGAGCAGGTGCTTGCTGCACCTCATGGGCTCATCTGGCGCATCGAGTCAGGCTCGGGGTTGATGCGCTTCGGTGGCTCGGATGGCATGCTGAAGGACCGGTCCTGGACGCGGTTCTGGCTCCTTCGGATGGTCCCCATCGTCCGTGCCGGTGGCGACTCGGATCACCTGCGGTCCTCGTTCGGCCGGGTCATCGCTGAAGCTGCGTTCTGGACACCGGCTTTCCTCTTGCCGAGGGAGGGTGTTGCATGGTCCGAGGTCGACAAGGACACCGCCCGCGTGACCGTCACCCATGGCGCGCTCGTGCAGACGATCGAGATCCGGGTTCACGCAGACGGCCGGCCTGAATGGGTTGCCATGCAACGGTGGAGTAACGCCAACCCTGACAAGGTGTACCGGCTCCAGCCTTTCGGCGGCGAGGTGTCCGACTTCCGCGACGTGGAGGGTGTTCGGATTCCGTTCCGGGTCGACGGAGGCAACTTCTTTGGGACCGACGACTACTTCCCGTTCTACAGGGCGCGCCTGGGGGATGCGCGGTTTCGCTGACGGCCGAGCAGAGGTGACTGCCAGACGCTCATTGGCAGCGCGGGGGAATGGAGTCCGATTGTTCTCCTCGGCTGCTCTGCTCGGGCGTTGGACAGCGCCCAACCTGGCTACGGCTTGCCGGTCGCATCTGCGCGAGGCGACAATCCGGCCATGTCCGAATCCCTGGAACTCCTGGTCGGGACCGCCATGCCCTTCGGCAAGTACAAGGGCACGCCGATTGCCGACTTGCCGGGCAATTACCTGAACTGGTTTGCGCGCGAGGGCTTTCCGCCGGGGCAACTCGGCCGACTCCTGGCGCTGATGCACGAGATCGACCACAACGGGCTCCGGCACCTTCTGCGCCCGCTTCGCGGTGGCGGTGCTTGCGAGTAGCAGAGGCGAAGGGTCAAGGTGAACAGCTCCCCGCGCCACCCTCGGCGTCCGATCGGCCGGCAACTCCTGGGCCTGGCGGGCTGGGTCGGGGTGGCTTTCGCCGCGGCGGGCGTTGGCGCCATCGCATCGATCGATGCCGCGGCGTTCTACGCAAAGCTCGAAAAACCCGCGTGGGCGCCACCGGCGTCCGTGTTCGGTCCGGTGTGGAGCGTTCTGTACCTGCTGATCGGTGTGTCCGCCTGGCTGGTCTGGCGCGAACCGGGTGACCACCGGCGTGCCCTGGGCTGGTGGACAGCTCAACTGCTTGCGAACACGCTGTGGTCCTGGTTGTTCTTCAGGTGGATGCAGGGTGCCCTGGCCTTCGCTGACGCGGTGCTCCTGTTGCTGCTGGTGGCGATCACCTTGGTGGCGTTCTGGCGCGTGCGCCGACTTGCGGCCGTGTTGCTCGTCCCCTATCTTGCGTGGGTCGGCTTCGCAGCCGCGCTGACATGGCAGATCTGGAGGAGCAATCCGGGACTGCGATGAGATCGTCGGCTGGGCCCTGCGCAGGGCGTCGTTGCGGGAGCAGATCCAGCAGTCGGGCGCTGAATCGTACCGGCATCCCATCAGCGCCAGTGTCGCGCAAGCAAATTCTGCCGTCCGTCCGGGCGAGAGACCGATGAGCTAGGGAATAATCCTCTCCGGTTCAATTCACCCCAGAGTATTCATGAATAAGACGGTTCTCGCGCTCGGCGTCAGCCTGCTCGCCCTCGGCTCGGCCGCCCATGCCGACAGCGCCTATGTTGGCGTCGGCCTTCCGGGCGTCCTCACCCTCGGCTACGCCAAGCCCATGGGCCCCTCCTGGGGTGTGCGCGGTGAGTTCTCAGGCGGAACCTCGATCAGCCGCAATGGCGTCGAAGAGGGGTTGAACGTCGAGGGCAAGATCAAGGCCAACCGCGTGGGTGCTTTCGCCGACTGGTTTCCCTTCGACAGCGGCTTTCGCCTGGTGGGCGGCGTAACCCTCAACAGCATCAAGGCCAACCTCGATGCCACCGGGACCGGTACGAACACCATTAACGACAAACCTGTCGACCTGACCGGCGAGACCTTCAATGTCCGGCTGAAGTACCCGAACGTCACGCCCTACCTCGGGTTGGGTTGGGGGCACCAGTCCAGCACCGTGAAGGGCCTGGGTTTCTTCGCCGACCTTGGCGTGACCGTCGGCAAGTTCAAGAGCGACGTGACGACCACGATCGTGGGCAAGCAGGGGATCACGCAGGCCGACGTGGATGCGCAGGTCCAGGACCTGCGCGACGCGCTCAACAAGCTGTCCGTGCTGCCCAGCGTCTCGGTGGGCGTGGTCTACCGGTTCTGACCGCCAGGCTCAGTCGGCGCGGATGTTTTGCGCCTTGATGATCGCTGCGTAGCGCCGGCTGTCCTCCTGCATGACGGCGTCGAACTGCGCCGGGCTCATGGGCGTCGGCTCGGCCGCCATGTTGGTGATCTGCGTGCGCACCTCGGGCAACTGGACGATGCGGTTGATCTCGCGATTGAGGCGCTCGATGATCGGGCGCGGGGTGCCCGCCGGTGCATAGAACCCGTGGGTGGTGCCGGCGTCGAAGCCCTTGAGGCCCGCCTCGTCGAGGGTCGGCGTGTCAGGGAACAGCGGAGACCGGCGCGGCGTGGCTGTGGCCAGCAGCTTGAGCTTGCCGGACTTGACGTGCTGCACCGCGATGCCGGGGTCGAAGTAGAAGTCGATCTGCCCGCCCAGCAGGTCCTGCAGCGCGGGAGATGCCCCCCGGTAAGGCACATGCGTGGCCTGCACGGCCGCCTGGCTTTTCAGGAGTTCCCCGGCAATGTGCAGCCCCGTGCCGTTGCCGGCCGAGCCGTAAGTGACCTTCCCGGGGTTGTTCTTCAGGTGTGCCAGGAAGCCCTGCACATCGCTGGCAGGGAAGTTGCCGCGGACCACCAGGAACAGCGTCAGGCGGCCGGCGGGGGCAATGGCCGCCAGGTCCTTGGCCGGGTCGTAGGGCAGCTTGGGAAAGAGGTGCGGATTGTTGGTGATGGCGCTGCCGGAGGTCATGAGCAGGGTGTAGCCGTCGGGTTCGGACTTGACCACCTGCTCGACACCGATGATGCCGCTGGCGCCCGTCCGGTTTTCCACGACAACGGGCTGGCCCAGCGCCTGCTGCAGCGGCAGCGCTATGGCGCGCGCCAGCACGTCCGGCGAACTGCCTGGCGGGAAGTTGACTACCACCTTGATCGGCCGGGCCGGCCAGTTGTCGGCCTGTGCCTGCGCACGCGGGTGCAGTCCGAGGCCAGCGGCGACGAGCGCCAAGGAGGCGCCCGCCTGCAAGCCCAGGGTGAGCACGGCGCGCCGGGTGGGGGGAACGGGTTGCATGCGCTTGTCTCCTGTGTCGTGTCGTCAGGCCTCGACTGGCAAGCCCGTGAAATTCTCGGAAAACTCGAGCCGGCCCGGACGGCTCCCGGTCATGTATTCGAGGTCGGCACGCTGCAGCCGCCGCTCGAAGGGGTTCTGGCCAGGGAACTGGTGCGTCATGGTGCACAGCCCGGCTGAAAAACGCTGCACCAGCCACATGCGGCGAAGGCAGGTGTCGGAGTAGGTGGCCAGGCGTTCGTCGCGCCCGTCGGCGTAATGCTCGACCAGGGCGCGCGCCAGCACCTTGATGTCGGCCAGCGCAGAGTTCAGTCCCTTGGCGCCGGTCGGCGGCACGATGTGGGCGGCATCGCCTGCGAGGAAGAGCCGCCCCCATTGCATCGGCTCGGCAAGGAAGCTGCGCATGGCGGTGACCGCCTTCTGCGTGATCGTGCCTTCGTTGACGGGCGGCATGCCGTCCACGTCGAGCCGCTTGTGCAGCTCGGACCAGATGCGGTCGTCGGACCAGTTGTCCGGGTCTTCGTCAGGGTCGCACTGCAGGTAGAGGCGGGTGACGGCGGGTGTGCGGATGCTCTGCATCGCGAACCCTTCTTCGTGGCAGCCCCAGACGATCTCGTTGGTGGCGGCGGGCGCGTCGGCCAGGATGCCGAGCCATCCGAACGGGTAAATACGGTCAAAGACGCGCAGGCGGTCCTCGGGGATGAACGATCGGCTCACGCCGCGAAATCCATCGCAGCCCGCAACGTAGTCGCAGGCCAGCCGCCGGGTCTGCCCCGCCTCTTCGTACACCACCACGGGCCGGCTTCCGTCGAGGTCTTCGATGCGCTGGACGGGCGCCTCGTAGAGGATGGCCCCGCCCGCCTCTTCGCGGGCCTGCATCAGGTCGGTCACGACCTCGTGCTGCGGATATACCCAGACGTTCCGCCCGATCTCGGCGTCGAAGTCGATGCGGCGCGACCGGTTGCCGAAGCGGAAGTCGAGCGCCCGCTGCTTCAGCGCGAGTCGGTCCAGGCGTCCGCCCAGTCCGCACTCGCGCAGCATCTCGATCGCGCCTTGCTCCAGGACGCCGGCACGAAGGCGGGTGCGCACGTGTTCGCGCGGCGCACGCTCGAGCACCACCGACTCGATGCCGGCGCGGTGCAGCATGTGCGAGAGCATCAGCCCTGCCGGGCCAGCGCCGACGATGGCGACCTGCGTGCGCATCACGACGTCGTTTCTTCGAAGGTGATCAGGCCCATGCCCGTCGTCATGGGTGCGTAGTAGTTCCGGTGGACCCTGCGCGCGCCGGTCGAGAGGGCACCCCGCATCACCAGCCACATGATCAGCTCGATTCCCTCGACGCCGTACTTGCGCATGAGGGTTTCGTGGGTCAGCCGGGTGAGGCTTTCGGGGTCCCTTTCGAGGCGGTCCAGGAAGTCCTGGTCCTCGGCCTCGTTCATTGCACCGAACTGTGGCCCCGTGAGCTGATGCGACATGCCGCCCGTGCCGATGATGGCCACCCGGATGTTCCTTTCGTAGCTCTCCACCGCACGACGGATCGCCTCACCGAGCCGGAAGCAGCGGCGCGCGGTCGGCAGCGGATGCTGCAACACATTGACCTCGATAGGGATGGTGGGCACCGGCCAGTCCTGCGGACCGGGATCGAAGCACAGGTGCATGGGGACGAGGAAGCCGTGCTCGACGGCCATTTCCTGGCAGATGGTGATGTCGAACTCGTCGTACACCAGGCTCGTGCAGAGGTGCTGCGCAAAAGCGAGGTCACCCGGTATCGGCGGCAGCGGTCTCACGCCGAAGCCTTCGTCCGCGATGGGATAGCTCGGTGCGCAGCCCACCGCGAACGTGGGGTACTTGTCGAAGAAGAAGTCGGCGCCGTGGTCGTTGTAGACCATCAGCGCGACGTCGGGCTTGAGTTCCTGCAGCCAGGCACGCACGGGACCATACGCGTCGAAGAGCGGCTTCCAGGCGGGGTTGTCGGTCTTCTTGCGGTCGTAGGCCCCGCCGATGGAAGGTACGTGGGAGGTGCCGATGCCGGCGATGATCTGGCCCATCTCAGGTGGCTCCGGGCTGGTTGCGGGTGGCGAGGAACTGCTCGTAGGTCTCGCCGCGCATCTGCGCGCCCATGACGTACAGGCCGTTGCCCGTCACGACACCGAGCTTGAGCAGGAAATAGATGTTGCCCCCATGGGCGAGCAGTCCCGTGAAGTCCCGCCGGCGCACGAGATCCTTCTCTTCGTCCGTCAGGCCGAAGGCCGCCATGAAGGCCTCTTCGTCACGCTTGAACGCTTCGCGATTGGCGGCCGACGAGAGCGCGTTGCACATCTTGTTGAGCCGATAACCCCGGGCCGACATCTGCAGGTCGAACACGTCCGAGCCGTTGATATTCGTCCCTGGTTTCAGTTGATCACCGTTCATGCGGGCCAGTATAAGATTCGCATCGATTGTTCATCTATACAACCATTTGTCGACGGGTCGCCCGATGAGCCTCTCCCAGCCACGCATCGTCGACGACCTCCTCAACTACCGGCTCAGCTGCCTGCTGGCGGCCAGCGGAGCGATGATCACGCGGCTGTGCGAGGGCCGCTACGGCATCACCCGGCGCGAGTGGCGCGTCATCGCGCTGCTGGCGGCCCACGGCGCGATGTCGCCGAGCGAACTGGCCCAGCGTGCGCAACTCGAGCGGGCGCGCGTGTCGCGGCTCGTCACCGGGCTGGCCGGCAAGGGACTGCTGGCGCGGATCGGAGACACCGAGGACAAACGGCGCGCCACCGTCCGGCTCACGGCTGCCGGGCAGGCGCTGTACGACGAGCTGCTTCCGCGCTCGATCCAGTTCAATCGCGAAGTACTATCCGCCCTCGACCCCGAGGAACTGCGGTCCTTCGAGTCCGCACTGGACAAGCTGACGGCCCAGGCAACGCGCATCGCGGCGCTGAAGCCGGTGCCCGAGAAGGCGGACCGGCGGCACGGAGGGGCGCGGCGAGTGCGGTCGGCCTGAACGCACCTGATCCGAGGAGCACGACCATGGCATCCAGGAACACCGTCTGCCTCTGGTACGACGGCACGGCACTCGAAGCGGCGCAGTTCTATGCGCAGACCTTCCCGGACAGCGCCGTGCACGCGGTCCACCATGCACCGGCCGACTACCCGTCCGGGAAACAGGGCGATGTGCTGACGGTGGAGTTCACCGTGCTCGGCATTCCCTGCCTGGGTCTCAACGGGGGTCCCACGTTTCACCACAGCGAGGCGTTCTCGTTCCAGGTGGCCACGGATGACCAGGACGAGACCGACCGATTGTGGAATGCCATCGTCGATCACGGAGGCCAGGCGAGTGCGTGTGGCTGGTGCAAGGACAAGTGGGGCGTTTCCTGGCAGATCACGCCCCGGGTACTGATGGAAGCCATTGCCGACCCCGACCCGGCGGCTGCGCGCCGGGCCTTCGAAGCCATGATGCAGATGGGCAAGATCGACATCGCGGCCATCGAAGCAGCAAGGCAAGGCTGAGGCGGCCGGGAAGCTGCTGCCTGGCTCGACGACGATCGCGCTTCCCGGCGCAGGTCGCCATGTTGCAGACTCAGGCCTGACCCGCCCTCCGCAGCGTCTCGGTCAGCTGCTGGCGTCTGTGCGCGTACCAGTCCACCAGGCATTCGCGATCCCGGCAGCGCTGTTCCCGTTGGCGCCATTCGGCGCGCGTCTGCTGGCGGAAGGCTGCAGAGTCACCCGTGGTTTTTTTTGCGCGCGCGTACAGGCGCGCGAGGTCCCGGTCCATGCGGGCGAGTTCGGGATCTGCGCAGATCAGGCGTTCTGGCGTCGAGCGGGCGAGGCCGCAGTCGAAGCTGGGCCGCACCCGTGCACTCGCCTGCCCATTGGACCGCGGCCTGGGTGGCTCCACCGCGGTGGGCGTGGCGGGGCGTGCCTTGACGAGTTCCTGCGGTGCTGGCGAGCCTTCGGACTGGGACTGGGACTGGGACTGAGGCGGGGGCTGTGGCTGTGGCTGTGGCTGTGGTACGGCCGCAGCTTCGTTCCTGCTCGGCTCCGGCATTCCGCCCGGCGGTGACGGTCCCGACCCCATCATCGCGGTCGGGCCAGGCGTCCGCGGGGCTCGATCGTCCCGAAGCAACGCGACGCCGACGGCGGCGTGCACGACCAGCGCCAGGAGGAGCGAGAGCCAGACGCCGGGCACGCGCCGCGTCCTGGCCGGTGGATCGACGGCACGTGGGGCCTTCATGGCAGTTGACGGTACTTGCGATGAAACGGCTTCACCATACCGCCCTGCCCGCGAAGGTGCCACGGGATTCACAATTTGTGCCCGACGTGACACCGAACCGCCGCCGGCTCGCTGTCGCGCTTACTCCCGCGCCGACGCCACCTGCTCGATCCACGACTTCAGCTGCATCGCGCTGGCGGGCTTGGAAAAGTGGCAGTCGAAGCCCGCCTCCAGCGCCTTCTGCTGATCGCTCGGTTGCCCGTAACCGGTCAGGGCGGCGAACTTGCAGCCTGCCAGCTCCGGCATGGCACGCAGTCGCCGTGCCAGCTCGTAGCCGTCGAAGCCGGGCAGGCCGATGTCGAGGATGCAGATGTGGGGCTTCACCCGGGGCGCCGCCTCGAGGGCCTCCACCGGATGGTGTTTGGTGAAGACGAGGTAGCCGAAGGAGTCCAGCAGCATGGACAGCATCTGGGCCGCGTCGACGTTGTCGTCCACGGTGAGGATGCGAAGCGCGCCATCCGCCTCGGCGTCGCTGGCCAGGGGCGGGACCTGTGGCGCCCCTGGGCTGCTGTCGGCGACAAGCCGGGGCAAGTGGATGGCCACGAGGCAGCCTTGGTGCTCTCCAGCGCTCTGGAGCCTGACGCTGCCGCCGTGGAGCTCCACCAGGCTCTTGACCAGCGCCAGCCCGATGCCCAGGCCGCCCTGCGACCGGTCGGCCGAGCGCTCGCCCTGCACGAACAGTTCGAATGCCTCGCTGGCGAGCTGCGGCGACATTCCGATGCCGTTGTCCTCGACAGTGACCTGCACCTGGGCGTCGCCCACGTCGAGACGCAGCTGGATGTGGCCACCGTTCGGCGTGTACTTGACCGAGTTGCCGAGCACATTGGTCAGCACCTGCACCAGGCGTTTCCGGTCGCCGGATACCAGCGATCCGCGCGGTGAAACGTGCACTTCCAGCCGATGCGATTTCGCATCCGCAGTGGGACGGACCTGTTCCACCGCCTCCGACACCACTGCCTCCATGTCGACCGGCAGCTTGTCCAACTCGATCAGGCCGCGCGTGACGCGCGAGACGTCGAGCAGGTCGTCAACGAGTTCGGTCATGTGCGCGGCCTGTCGCGAGATGACCCCGCTGACCTGCTTCACCCGTGCGGGATCGAGTCGGCCCGTCGATAGCAGGTCCGCGCCGGACATGATGGGCGCCAGCGGGTTGCGAAGCTCGTGCGCGAGCATGGCCAGGAACTCGTCCTTGCGCCGGCCGGATTCCTGCAACGCGTGGTGGGTCAGCTTCTGGTCGTGGATGTCCGTGCAGGTGCCCATCCAGCGGACGATGGTTCCATCCTCATCCTTCACGGGAAGGGCCCGGCCCAATGTCCACCGGTACTCACCGGAGCGATGGCGAAGGCGGTACTCAACCTCGTAGGGGGCGCCGGTCTGCAGGCTCACCTGCCAGGCGGCCCAGGTCTGGGCCTGGTCGTCGGGGTGGAAGAGTCCGATCCAGCTGTCGCCATCGGTCGAGCCGCACGGCACGCCGGTGAACTCGTACCAGCGGTCGTTGTAGTAGTCGTGGTGGCCGTCCGGCAGCGTCGACCAGACCATCTGGGGCATGGCGTTGGCGATGGTGCGGAATTTCGCCTCGCTCTCGCGCGCCGCCATTTCCGCCAGCTTCCGTTCGGTGACGTCGCGCACGATGCTCACGTACCCGATGGTGCCGCCGCCGTCGTCGTCCTCCATCCGGGAGAGCGTGATCTCCGCGTGCAAGAGCGTTCCGTCGCGCCGGGCCAGCATGTGCTCTTCGACGCACTGGCCCTCGGTGCGGGCGACCGCCAGGTGGCGCGCAGCAAGCTGTCCGCTGCGGGCGGGCTCCGGGTAGAGAAAAGAGAAATCACGGCCGACCGCGTCCTCTTCAGGGAAGCCCGTCAGGCGGAAGGCGCCGACATTCCAGCTCGCCACCGCGCCCCCGGGCTCGAGCATGAAGATCGCATGGTCCCGGATGTTCTCGACCATCTTGCGGAAGCGGTCCTCGTGCCGGGCGAGCTGCACGGACTTGGCCTGGGACTGCTGCTCCAGTTGCGCGGCAACGGCCGCCAGCTGGTCCTGGGCCCGCTTCATCGTCACGAGGTTGCGCACGCGCGTGAGCAGCTCGATGCCCGAGAAGGGCTTGGTCACATGATCCTGCGCTCCCTGTTCGAGCAGGCGAACGCGCAGTTCCTCGTCGGCCTTGGCGGAAAGAACGACGACAGGGATCGAGTCGAATTCCGGACGGGACCGCATGGCGGCAATCATCTGGTCGCCGCTCATCCTGGGCATCATGATGTCGCTCACCACCAGGTCCGGACGCAGGCGATGGGCCTGTACCAGCCCGTCTTCGCCGTCCAGCGCCGAGGCGACATTGAATTCGCCCGACAGCGTCTCGACGATGAACTGGTTCAGCTCGGGGTTGTCCTCCACCACGAGCACGGTCGGCCGGCTTCGGTCCGGCGCCTGTGCCTGGCGTCCGGATGGCAGCGGCGCCGGCGCCGGCATCAGCTCCTCGACCGTTCCCTTCAGGATCGCACCCAGTTCGCCGCCAATTTTTTCGGGATCATGCGCACGCACAAGACGCCCCGCCGGCGCTCGCGCAGGGAGTTCGACCTGGAACAGGGCCCCGGTCCCCGGCGCGTCGGCGACACTGATGGTGCCTCCGTGCAGGAGGACGAAATCCCTGGCGATCGACAGCCCGAGCCCGGTGCCTCCGAACTGCCGGGTCGAGCCGCCGTCGGCCTGGCGGAAACGCTCGAAGATCGATTC
Source organism: Ramlibacter sp. (assembly GCA_036733845.1). Classification (GTDB taxonomy): domain Bacteria; phylum Pseudomonadota; class Gammaproteobacteria; order Burkholderiales; family Burkholderiaceae_C; genus Ramlibacter. The sequence continues at coordinate 6,493 of DAIMZU010000005.1, read as the reverse complement.
CCGGTCCTGCGGCCTCACGCCCGGCCCGCTGTCCTGGACGGTCACGATGGCGCTGCGTTCGCCAGCGCCCGCGGCCAGTGAAAGTGCGATCCGCCCACCGGCCGGCGTGAACTTGAAGGCATTGGACAGCAGGTTGAGCACCACGCGCTCGACCTTGTCCGGGTCCACCTGCGCCTTCATCGTGCCAGGGCCATTCACCACGAATCGGATGCCGCGCTCGAGCGCCAGGGCGTCGAAGTGGCCAGCGACCACGCGCAGCAGGCGCGCCAGGTCGGTCTCGGCATAGCTCGCCACCATCTTGCCGGCGTCCAGCTTGGAGATGTCCAGCAGGTCGTTGACGTGCTTGAGCAAGGTGGCCGCGTTGCGCCTGACCACCGCCAGGTTGTGCCGGTGGGCATCCTTCAGGTAATCGCCTTCGGCAAGCGTTCGCTCGGTCGGACCCAGGATGAGCGCCAGCGGCGTCCTCAGCTCGTGCGAGACATTGGCGAAGAACTGGCTCTTGATCTCGTCCAGTTCCTTGACCCGGTCCAGCAGTTGCTGGAGCTCGGTGTTCTTGCGGGCGATCTCGGCATCGGCCTTCTTCTTCTCGGTGATGTTTCGCCCCTCGGCGAGGAGGAACACCACCTGCCCGGCGTCGTCTTTGACCGGGATGAGCGAGTAGTCGATGATGATCGTTTCATCACCGCCCGCCTGGCCGTAGATCTCCACGTCGTAGCGGATGAATTCGCCCTGTGCCGCGCGCTCGCAGACCACCTTCTGGCGATCCATGGTCTCTTGCGACACCTGCCACCAGCGCGCATGCCAGAAGGGCTTGCCCTGGATGTCCTCCAGCCGGATGCCGGCGCCTTCCAGGGCCGCTCGATTGACCTCCAGCAGCATGCCCTTGGCGTCGAGCAGGCCGACGAACTGGTACATGTCGTCCAGGATGATCTTGGCGAGCTTCTCCCGGTGCGTCTGGATGCTGTCCTGGGCCTGCAGGGTCACGCTGCGCACGCGCAGGCTGGCGGAGCGTTCGAACAGGTGGTCGGCGACTTTGAGGTGGTTCACGGTGGCTTGGGCGCAGGGATCGCCGACTCGACAGAGGCTGGAGAATGCCAGAATCCCGGGTGCCGCGCAGGTTCGCTACTCGAACGTGCGGCAGGTGCCGCTCGGCCGGATCGGCCGACCCGAAGAACTCCGGGAGATCGCCGTCTGGCTCGCGTCGGATGCATCGGCATTCGTCACGGGCAGCACGATCACGCTGGACGGCGGACAGACGTTGGCCTGAACGGCGGCTGCCCTTGGGCGCCCGCCACCATCACTCGCGGTCCGATCAGATCGTCGTCGACCGCCGGCACGCCTGCATGGTGCGCTGCATCACCTGCGCGGCAAAGTCCTGCAGCTCGGCCTGGGTCATCGGAATGCAGCCGCCGCCGCTGATGCACGCTTCGGCATAGCCAGGCTTCATCTCGAGCCACGACGGGTACTGCGGCGTGCTGGCTTGTGTCGTCTGGTGCCCAGTGAAGGCGGACAGCAGGAGAACGACGACGAGGGCAAGGAGTGGTTTCATGATGAATCCTTCGTATCGGTGCAGCGGCGGCGGGTCGGCGGTGCGGGTGTCGGGCGCCACTTCCAGAGGCTGGCACAGGTGCATTGCTGCCGGCGTCGGAGAAGTCCTCAGGATAGTACGGCCATGCGCCTGTGCTGGCTTGGACCGCCTAAACCCCCGTGCTTCCATCGGGAACAGCAGAGTCGCCATGGGCACAGCGCCGCCTGGCCTCTGCCAGCTTGTCGGCCACGGCCAGCCGCGCCGAGCGCAGGCCCCTGCAATGGCTGTCCGTGGGCGGGTGGTGCATAGCCGACTCCAGCACCTGGTCGGCTTCCGCCTGGATCATGTCCGCGTGCCTGGGGGTGCGGACATGTTCGGTGAGCCTGGCCAGCGCCTGGAGCAGGGAAATCATCACGAGTGGCTGGGTAGCCGCCGAGTCCCGGATTGGGTGGAGCGCGGCCGCGAGCAGGTCGGCATGATCCGGGCTGCGGCACACCAGGCGCAATTCCCCAGCCTCGTCGTGCCAGTGCGTGGCTGGCAGGGAACGTTCCAGCAGGATGGACAGCGCCCCCCGGAGGCGGTCGATCACGACCAGCGCCGTGTTCGGGTCGTTGATGCCGGGTGAGAGCGCACGCAGGGCCACGTCCACGAGGTGGCGAATTGCAAACGCGGGGTCCTGCACCGGCGTGCGTTCGGCGCCCAGCACGATCGCCTGCTGCACCGTGCCCATGAGTTCTTCCGTGCATTGCCGGGCGGGATACACATGCCCCAGCAATCCGCCGCGGCACATGTAATCGCCGGCGGCGACGGTCAACCGGAGGTGCAGGCCAGCGGCGGCGAGCGAATTGACGAGTGCGGCATGGTCGATCTCCTCGATGTACCCCTCTGTTCCACACTTCAGCACCTGCCCGCCTTGTCCTGCGTCCGCCGGCAGCGCCGCATTGGCATCGCTCGCCCGCATGGCGCCGGTGTCCAGCGGTGGCAACGGTTCGATGGCGGCATGCAACTGCGCCGCGACGCGCCGCGTCACTTCGTCCGCCACGATGGAGCGCGCCACCACGTGCATGTACAGCACCAGGATCAGCACGCAGGCAATGCTCAGAGCCAGGCCGGTCGTGACGGTGACATGCGGCACGTCGGCCGGGCTCATCTCGTGCGTCACCACCCGCAGCGCGAGCATGCAGTAGACGATCGTGAGGACGAAAAAGCCCAGGGAGAGCTTGGTCCTGCGATCCCGGATGTAGGAGAGCACCAGCCGCGAGCCGAACTGGTTGGCGGCCAGCGACAGGGTCACCAGCGTCATCGAGAACACCACGCCCGCGAGCGTGATGATCGAGCTGGCCAGGGTCGACAGCAGGTTGCGCGCGTCGTCACCGCTGCCGCTGTGAAGCCACCACCAGCGCAGGGCCTCCGGCCCGCTCAGGTGTTCGTCGATCGCTCGCGTGAGCTGCAGCACGGCCAGTGCCACCAGCAGCATGGCCAGCGGAATGGGCCACAGGCTCGCGCGCAGGCGGTCTGCCAGCAGCCGAAGGCGCACCTTCGCACCGGTAGGGGCGGAGCCGGCGGTGTGCGGCAATCAGCCCATCCGCCGTGCTCAGCTGCGCACGAGCCGGTTCAGGCTGAGCCGGCGCATGCGCTCGATGCAGGCCAGCAGGTCGTTCCACCTTCCGGCGACGTCGTCGCACTCCATGGGAACCGGCAGGTCCTGCGCCCGCCATACCGCATAGATGACTTCACTGTGCGCAATCAGCAGTTCGACCCCGGCGACCGAGAACGAGGGCAGTGCCAAGCAGTGGCGCTGGATAACGCCGACCTGTTCGCTCACGCGCTGGTATCGGTCCATGTTCAGGCGCATGGACACGAGCTGCTCCATCTCCTCACTGTAAATTTCAAGCGCAGCAACCATGTGGAAGGCCACCGCGCTGGAGGTCGCCGTCGCTATGAGGTAATGAGGTGCGCCCATTAGTCAATATATCCCTGGGCGGGCAGAAGCGGTCACACAGCAATTTCGAGTTACCACGGCTTCGACGGTAAACAGCGCAACGGACGATCCGGTGGGCAGCCGCGCGCCTACGTCCGCTTCGGTTCCACGCTCTACGATGAGCGCGATGAAGCCTTCCGCCCTCGTTGTCGTCGGCGCGAGCGCTGGAGGGGTCGGGCCGCTGCTCGACCTTGCGGCGTCGCTGCCGGCAGATCTTCCAGCCAGCGTCTGCATCGTGCTGCACGTTGGAGCCCAGCGGAGCATCCTGCCCCAGCTGCTGTCTTCATGTGGCGCCCTGCCGGCCCGCCACCCGGCCGACGGCGAAGCCCTGCGGCCGGGGCAGGTGTATGTGGCGCCGCCGGATCGCCACCTGCTGGTCGATGCTGACCGCGTGCGGCTCTTCCACGGACCCCGCGAGAATCATGCCCGTCCGGCGATCGACCCCTTGTTCCGGTCGGCAGCGATCCACTGGGGGTCCCGCTGCATCGGTGTGGTCCTCAGTGGCGCGATGGACGATGGCAGCGCAGGTCTTGCCGCGATCAAGGCGAGCGGCGGTGCCGCTCTTGTCCAGGATCCGCAGACCGCATTCGATCCGTCCATGCCCCACAGTGCGATGGCGCGGGTGGCGGTCGACCATAAGGCAGAGCCCGCGGCGCTGGGGCAGTTCATCAGCCAGTTCGTCACCATCTGCGGATCCGTGCCCCCGGGTGCCGTACCCGAGGAACTCGTTGCCGAGCACGCCGTATTCGAGGGAGACCGACCCATGGACCAACTCGCCAGGATCGGGCGGCCGTCGGGCCTGACCTGTCCGGAATGCGGCGGGGCCCTGTGGGAGCTCGATCCGCACAGGGGCCTGCGTTTTCGCTGCCACACCGGACACGCCTACAGCGCCCTCGCCCTGGATGACGCGCAGCAGCGTGACGGCGACCAGGTCCTCGCGGTGGCCGTGCGCACCCTGCGCGAGCGCGAGATGCTGCTGCGGCGCATGGCCGATGTCGCGCAGGCCATCGGCGACGACCAGCAGGCGCAGGCCGGTCGACGGCAGGCCGGGTGCGTTCGCGCGCAGCGGGACGCGCTGCAGGAGTTGCTCCGCGACTAGGCTGCGAACGCATAATCGGGAGTCTCCCCTCCAGGTCCCGCCTGATGTCCTCGACTCCCACCGCAACCGCCCCCGAAGATGCGACGCCGAGCGACGATCCGGTGGTGCCGCCGAAAGCCGGCGGGCAGGTGCCGCTCGTGGGCATCGGCGGCTCGGCGGGTGCCATTGTCGCGCTGGAAGATTTCTTCCGGGCGATGCCGCGGTGCGGCCTCTCATTCGTGGTGGTCCTGCACCTCGCGCCCGACCAGGAAAGCAGCCTGCCGCAGATGCTGCAGCGGTGGACCGACATGAAGGTGCGCCAGATCAGCGGTTCCATGCGGATCGAACCGGACACGGTGTACGTCATCCCGCCAGGCGGCGCCATCCAGGCCGAGGCAGAGCAGATCACCTGCACCGAACTCGCGCCGCATCGGGGCCGGCACGTGGCCGTCGACCTGTTCCTGCGGACGCTTGCCGACAGCCATGGGCCTCATTCGGCCGCCGTGATCCTGTCTGGCATGGATGGAGACGGCTCGCTCGGGATCAAGCGCATCAAGGAACTCGGCGGATTGACGGTGGCCCAGGACCCGGGCGGCGCCGAATTCGAAAGCATGCCGCAATCGGCGATCGCGACGGGTCTGGTCGATTGGGTGTTGCCGGTCGCGCAGATTCCGGCGCGGCTTCAGGCTTACTTCGGCATCGAGCCGCGCATCCGCCTGCCGGCGGAAGTCCCGCGCGGCGAGGGCCAGTCGCGGGGGCAGGGTACCGATCGGGGCGAGGCCCTGCTGCGCGAGGTGCTCACCTTCCTTCGCACCCGCACCGGACGCGACTTCAGCGACTACAAGCGCGCCACCATCATCCGGCGGATCGGCCGCCGCATGCAGGTCAACGGCACGGCCGACCTGGAGGCCTACCTCGACTGCCTGCGCACGACGCCGGGGGAGCCGACGGCACTGCTGCAGGATCTGCTGATCAGCGTCACCAACTTTTTCCGCGACCCGGAGTGCTTCGAAGCGCTCGAGTCCCAGCTTGACGATCTGTTCAGGGGTAAGGGTGCCACCGACACCGTCCGGGTCTGGGTCGTCGCGTGCGCGACCGGCGAGGAGGCCTACTCGGTGGCGATGCTGCTGGCGGAGCGGGCGCGCGCCATGGAGGCGCCGCCGCTGGTGCAGGTCTTTGCCAGCGACCTTGACGAGCAGGCCATCAAGGTGGCGCGCGAGGCGCTGTATCCACACGTGATAGAGGGCGACATTGCGCCCGGGCGCCTGCGCCGGTTCTTCATCCGCGAGCATGGGGGCTACCGCCTTCGCCGCGAGGTGCGCGAGATGGTGCTCTTTGCGCACCACGACATCCTGCGGGATTCGCCGTTCTCGCGGCTCGATCTCATCACCTGCCGCAACCTCCTGATCTACCTCAATCGCCCGGCGCAGCGGCGGGTGTTCCAGACTTTCGCGTTCGCACTGCAGCCACGCGGCCTGCTGTTCCTGGGCGCGTCCGAGTCTGCCGAGGATTCCGGTCCCCAGTTCAGCGTGGTCGACAAGAAACACCGCATCTTCGCTCAGCGGCCCGGCGCCCGGACGGCGCTCCCGGTCGGTGTCGGGGCCAGTTCGCTGGCCGTGAGCCTCTCGGCCCACCCACCCGGCGGCAGCCCACCGGTACTCGCCGGGCGGGCCTTCCTGCAGCAGGCTGCGGTGCAGGCGCGGTCGCTGCCGGTGCCGGAGCGGCGTGGCGAATCGTCGGCCGAGCTGCACTTCAGGCTGCTCGAATCCCTGGCGCCCCCCTCGGTGCTGGTGGACGCCGACCACGAGATCATCCACATGTCGGCCGAGAGCGGCCGCTTCCTCCAGTTCAGTGGCGGAGAGCCGACCACCAGCCTGCTGCGCACGGTTCATCCGGGGCTGCGGAT
>DAIMZU010000004.1:0-27434 GCA_036733845.1 Ramlibacter sp. | reverse complement strand
GGCCGACGCTGGCCACCGCTGCCGACACCGACAGGTTCGCAGTCGCCCACGCCGCCGACGTGGCGGTGGCCGCCGTGACCGCCGCCGCTCCCGCCGTCTGCCAGGCGGTGATCAGGGCTGGGATCAGGCGGTAGATCAGCACCGCCAGCCCGACCTCGGCGATGCGTTTCAACCATTGCATCACCGTGTCGAGGTTGTTGGCGAGGAATGTGAGCGCCTCGGCCAGCTTCTTGGTGAAGCCGGTGGACTCGTCCACCTTGCTGACCCACTGAGCGAAGGCGTTGCGCAGGCGCTCGAAGCTCTGGCCGACCGTCTGCGGCAACTGCGCGTATTCGGCGGCCAGCTTGTCCTTCTGGCTCATCAGCGCGTTGACCACCACGTCGGCGGTCAGCCGCCCTTCCTCGGCGAGCTTGCGCAGTCGCCCGATGGGGACATTCAGGCCATCGGCCAAGGCCTGTGCCAGGCGCGGGCTGTTCTCGACGACAGAGTTGAACTCCTCGCCGCGCAGCACGCCCGAGGCCAACGCCTGTCCGAACTGCAGCAGTGACGACTGTGCTTCGGTGGCGGACGCACCGGACAGCCGCAGCGCCTGCGAGATGCTCTCGGTGATCGACAGCGCGTCCTGCTGTTCGCCGCCCAGCATCCGCACGGCCTGCTGCAGCTTGCCGTACAGCGTGGCCGTCTCCTGAATCGGCACGCCGATGCGCTGCGCAATGGCGAAGAGTTCCTTCTGCGCGGTGACGTACTCGCGCTGCCCGGCCGTGGCCAGCTTCAGGCGCGCGGACATCATGTTCCACGCATCGGCGATCTGGACGATCTCCTGGACCTTGCCGCTGGCCCAGTCGATCGTCAGGAAGGCCAGCAACTGGGTCTTGGCCCGGTTGACCTGTTCGCCGAAGGCGGACATGCCCGCACGCACTTCGGCGATGCCCGCGGCCGCCTTGGCGCCGCTGGTCTTGGCCGTGCTGGAGAGCTCGCCAAGGCTGCGTTCGGCCGACGTGATGGCGCGCTTGAGCCCCTCGTCGGCACCTTCCAGCGCGACGAGGATGGAGATTCGCTTGGCCATGGGTCAGTCAACGACGCTGATCTCGCGCTCGACGGCAGCCGACAGACGCGGAATCCGGCCCGCCACCAGGCGCTCAACGTTCAGGCGCTTCTTGAGCACCACCTTGGGCACGAGCACGGCGATGGGAATGTCGGCGCCGCGCTTCAGCCGCTTGACGCCTTCGGCCTTGCGGTGGCGGCGCTTGAAGCCCGACAGCAGCCGGTCGTGCTCCTTGATGTTCTCGGCCATCAGGACGATGTTCCCCTTGGCGTTCTTGATGAAGTAGGCGTTGCCGCCGCGCATGAGTTCGGCCACTTGCGCCTTGAAGCGCTTGCGTCCGACCCGTCCGTGCAAGGGGATCAGCATCCGCCCGGCGATCTGTCCACCGGTCTCGTGCATGGCCGACCACGGAATCCGCGAGCCGACGTAGAGCGCCGGCAGCCGTTTCGGGTCCTTGGCCAGCACCTTGGCGGTGAAGCCCTTGAGGAAGGACTTCCTGACCACCGACATCTGACCGGCCACATGGGCACGCACGTCGTCCTTGATCTCGGTGGCCTCGGTGCGCATGGCGCGCTCCACCGCTCTCTGCACCTTGGTCCGGAACTCGCCGCCCCAGCGGCGCAACTGTGCGTTGCCGGCGGCGCTATCGATGCGGATCGAGATGCGCATGGTCTGTCAGGCGGTCGAGGGTCTTGTCGAGCTGGCGCGTGTCGCCGCGGGAGCCGATAGCGATCAGCGACAACAGTCGGGCGTCCCGTGTGGCGTCGGACCGGGTCGTGGCCGCCATGAAGCCGCGCAACTGCGCCAGCGTGTAGTCGAGGACGTCGGGCAGTCGGTGGCCGTGGTTGATCAGGTGCTGGACGGCGTCGAACCACCCGCCGCCGTCGTCGCCGGCACCTTCAGGCCCGGTGCGAGCACCCCGTCGAGCCTCGGCATCACCGTCCGAGTAAAAAAATCGGCGTTCACCTCGATCACCTTGGCCGCCAACAGGATCGCCTCGTCGGCAGCCAGTTCGTCGACCCAGGCCCGGGGCTTGTTGACCGCGATGGCGATGGCGGACAACAGGTCATCGCCGCGCTCACCGAAGAGGGTCAGCCAGTCGATCTCGGTGGACGAGATCTGCTGCATCACCGGCGAGATGGCGCGCAGAAAGCCAGGCAGCTGCCCAACCTTCAGGGGTTTGATGAGCAGCGGCTCGCCATCGATGACCAGTTCGGCCACCTGCGGCACCAGGGCATCCAGATCACTCATGGGTCACCCCGATCAGAGCTGCACGATGCGGCCGAATTGGCCGAGCACCGCGTCGAAGGGCTTGGTCCTGTCGGCCAACAGGGAGCCTTCCAGCTCGAACTTGTTGTACTCGTCGGAGATGAAGGAGATCTCCTTGAGCGGATCGAACGCGACGCGGTAGAGCTCGACCAGCACCTTGGCGTTGCCCTGGGCGGTGTTGACGCCTTCGAGCCGCAGGTACCGCTCGGGCAGCGCCTGCGTGAAGATGCCGATCTCGGTAGCGACGCCGTAGGCGTAGCTCGCCTTGAACGGCGCGGTGAAGCCGGTGGTATCCAAGAACTGGAGGGCACCGAAGTCCAGATCGGCCGTGTAGTGGGTGCCTGCCGTCAGCGTGGCGGGTGTGCCGGCCGAGTCGATCACCACCAGCGAAGAGACCTTCGGGTGTGCCAGGAAGTAGCGGTCGCCCACCGTCGGCGTGGCCCCGCCGATGGGCTCGTCGGTGACGGTTCCCGGCGTGCCAACCACATGGGTGCCGTAGAGGGCGAGCGCCAGGTTCTCCTTGGTGAACTCCTCGATGGTGAGGTTCACGGTCGCAGACTTCTGCTTGACCATGCGGTGGTCCAGCGTCCGCTGGCCGGTCTGGCTCTCGTAGTGCTCCAGCACGTCGGTCTTGAGCGAGAGTTTCAGCTCGGCGACGTTGCCGGGCGAGCGCACTTCGACGGGCAGGCCTGCGGCGTCGCGCTTGCCCAGGTAGACGCGGCCTTGGAAGGAGGCGTAGGTGCTCATGGCTTGGGTTCCTTGCGGTGAGACCGGGGGCGGTCGGGTTGGAGATCAGCGGGGGCGTGAGATGGCGCGGGCGGCAAGGCATCGGGTGCGGCGACGCCGTGGGCGATCAGCCAGTCGGCGGTGCGCGCGTTGACGTCGATGCGCTCGCCGGCCTGATAGGCGCGGCCCGCATGCGTGTGCGGGCGTTTCAAGACGAGTCGGGGCATGGGTTCATCCGGCTTGGGAAAGGTCGCGCGCCAGCGTGCGGTAGGTGACGCCATAGCGCGCTGGGATGGCTGCGGCCACGGCGTCGGCGTCCTCCACATCCCACTCGCACTCCAGCTCGCGGATGCCAAGGGCCAGGCCACCGAGGTTGGTGTCGGCCATCAGCGCGGCGTGCGCGGTGGTGAGCAAGCGATCGGCCTCGGTCTCGGGCGCGAGGGGCGGCACGGCCCGGGCCAGGGCGACGAGGCGAACGGTCAACTCGCGCGTGACGCGGTCGTTGGCGCGCTCGGTGATCGCCTCGCCCTCGGGAAACACTACCAGCGCCGGGCATTGCTCCCGGGCAATGGCAACCGTCGGTGATCTGTGGACGGTGGCGCCCAGCGCTTCGGCCGCAGGGCGCACAGCCGCCATCAGCGCCAGCAGGATCTGCTCGCGGATCGATGGACCGGCCATGGCTTACAACCGGGTCAGCTTGGCGCGCATCTCCGAGCCGTCGCCCACGGCCCGGACCTCGCGCACCTGGTAGCGCTGGCCCTCAATGTCCAGCAGGTCGCGGGCAGCAAGACCCACGAAGGCCGAGGCCGGGTAGGTGATGAGGGTCTCGGTGCTGCTGGCGAGCCCGTCGAGCACCATGTCGTCCGGGGCCGAGAAGCCCACCAGCCGCGACTCGACGGGCGCACCGTCCGTTGGCTGCCAACGGCACTCCTTGAGCAGGCCGGCGTTGGCGGCCGCGGCGTAGAGCCGCTCGATGAGAGCCATCAGGCAATCACCAGCTTGACCAGCAGCGCCGGGCGGTGGCACAGCGGCAGCGGGTTGGCCTGGGTGTGCAGATCCGTGCCGCGGTCGAACTTGCGCGGCTCCTGCTTGGCGTACAGCGGCAGCGCCACCGTGTTGGCCGTCTCGTTGAAGTCGGCCGGGGCGTAGTAGGTGGCGAAGGTGTCCATCGTGCCCAGCGGGAAGGCGTGCCCCTCGTCCTCCTCGACGAAGCGGCGCACGCTGCCACCGGGCGCGGTCGCGCGGCCGCGATGCTCCTCGAAGGTGATGCCGCAGAAGGTGAAGCCCGAGCGCATATCCGAACGCAGCGCCAAGCCGTCCTGCCAGCGTTCGTAGGCGGCGATGACATCGTCGTGCGCGGTGAGCGCCTCGAAGAAGTCCTTGCCGACGAACACATGGAGGCCAGTCATCCGTTCGCCCTGCAGGTTGTCCTCGACGTAGCGCAGCAGTTCCCGGCAGGCCTTGCCAACGTCAAAGTCGCTGTCGTGCGCGGCGATGTCCCACGCGAAGGTCTGCGCCGCGATGCCGAATTCGTCGTATAGGTTGTAGATCACGCTGCCGTCGGCATCGAGGATCAGCCCCTTGAGCGCACCAAAGCGCAGGTGCTCCAGCGTGATCGCGTGCTTGTTGCGCATCGTCTGCAGGTGCTGCGCCATCACGCCGGCCACGGTCTGCAGCTCCGTCTCAGAGCCGAAGGCGCGGATGCCCTGGACCTCCTCGGGCAGGATCACGTCGTCGTGCGGAATGTGGGGAATGGTGAAGGAACGCACCTTGCGCTTGCCACGCACGCCCAAGGTGCCCGGCGAGCCGGGGGGCATGGTCGGCAGCAGCGTGAGCACGCCGTTGTGCTCCTCGACGATGACCGAACGGAAGCGCTGCGGCTTGTCGACGAAGAGACCCATGGCGCCCAGACGGTCGTAGTTGTTGGGCAGCAGGTTGATGGCGGTGGTCAGCGCCGACATCGAGAAGGCGGGGTTGTCGAAGAGGTTCTGCATGGTCAGACTCCCTGGCGAACGAGGACGCCCAGCGCCTTGAGCTGGGCAATGGCGGCCTGCTGCTCGCCGGTGGTGATGCCGCTGGGCCACTGCAGGGCGTGGTCGGCGACGATGGCGTGGCGGGCCACGATCAGGCCGTCCGTGCGTTCGGCCAGCGCCGCGTCGCAGGCCTGCATCAGCACGCCCGCAGCGACCTGGGTGCCGTCGGTGGCCGACGGGTCGATCTGCTTGACCTTGCCCGTGGCGGTGACCATGCCCACGACCGCGCCGAGTGGCAGGTTCTGGCCGGCAGCCACCGTCACGCGGTCGCGCGAGTACAGATTGGGCGCCTCGTACTTGAGCAGGTCGCCCAGGTTCATCGATTCGGTGAACACGGTCGGCATGTCAGATCTCCTTCTTCAAGGCAGCGGACTTCGCGGCCAGTTGCTTGGCCGCATCGACCAGCGGGTTGCTGACGGCAGCGTCCGTTGCGATGCGCGTCACGATCTCGGGCGACGCATCGGCTTGCGCGGCCAGCAGCTGACTGCGCACCTGGGCCGGCGAGTTATTGGCTTCGAGGAAGCCGGCGATGAGGTCGGTGCGCCCGGCCAGCGTGCAGGTCTGGGCGATCTCGATGGCGTCGGCCACGCTCATTGCGGTGGCGGGCGCCGGTTGAGGAACGCTGCCAGTGCGATCAGCAGCAGGCCGATCAGCAGCAGCGGGGTCGGATCGATCATTCATGGAGGACTCCGTCTGGAGGTTGAGGAAAGGCCCCCGGGCGGCAATCGCCATCGGGGATGAGGAAAGCGAGGCGGCGAGCTGCGCGAGGGCGTCGTCGAAAGTGCCGATGGCGTCGGCAAGGCCGATGGCCACCGCCGCCTGGCCGAAGAACAGACCGGCTTCGGTGTCGCGCACCGCGCCCGGTTCGATGCTCCGGTGACGGGCCACCGTCTCGACGAACAGGCCGTAGACCCGGTTCACTTCCGCCTGGAGGAAGGCGTGGGCTTCGTTTGAGATCGGCTCGTGCGGGTTGAGATCGTTCTTGCGGTCGCCGGCAAAGACGGCGGTGTAGCGAACGCCGTCTTGCGCGTCCTTGACAGACTGGTCGACGTGCATCGCGATGACGCCAATCGAACCCACACCGCCGGTACGCGAGACGAACACCTTGGTGGCTGCCGAGGCCAGCGCGTAGGCCGCGGAGAAGGCCATGTCGTTGGCCACGGCCCACACCGGCTTGATCTGCGCGGCCGCGCGGATGCGGTCGGCCAGATCGAATACACCGCCCGACTCGCCGCCCGGTGAGTCCACGTCCAGCAGGATGGCCGCCACATCCGGGTTGGCCAGCGCCGCATCGATCTGCTCGCCGATGCTCGTGTAGCTGGTCAGGCCTGATGCGGCCTCCAGGCCCATGGTTCGGCGCACCAGCGTGCCGTGGATCGGAATCACCGCCACCTTGGCGTTCGTGCGGCCGGGGCTGCGCGGCGGCGGCGTGTAGCCGGCAGGTGCGGCGAGGTCGGTCAAACCCACGCGGGGGCCGAGAACGGCCAGGATCACGTCCAGCTTGGGGCGATGGATCAGCAGCGGCGCGCCAAAGAGACGCGCCGCCACATGCGGGAGCACGGTCATGTCGGGCTCTCCTGGGGCGTCAGCGGGTCGCCCGAGCGGTCGTACTGCGGCCGCAGCCCCTCCTTGGAGGTGCGGCGCGGATCGGAATCGAAGATCAGGCCGAGGTCGTCGGCGCGGCGGTTGTCGGCGGCGATCTCGCGGTCGACGTCCTCGGCGTCGTAGCCGAAAGCCGAGATCGCTTCGGAGCGGCTCATCAGGCCCGCGCGGATGGCGAGCAACATGGCCTTGAACTCCTTCTCCGGGTCGACCCACTGCCAGCCCTGCGGAATCCACTTGGCCTGCAGGTACTGCCGTCGCCTGGCGGCACCGCCGCGGGCGAAGCCCGGCGCGTCCAGCGCCCCGGCCAGCACGGCCTGCTTCATCCACGCCGCCCACACCGGGCGGCACATCTGGTGCACCAGCACGCCGTGCTGGACCATCACGCAGCGGCGGCGGAACTCCAGCATCCCGGCGCGGATGGACGAGTAGTTGACGCCGGTGAGGTCGCCGGTCAGCTGCTCGTAGGTCACGCCAATGGCGGCCGCCACGGCACGGAACTGGGTGCGCAGGAACTCGGAGTAGGAGCCGCCCACATCGGCCGGGTCGGAGAACTTGATGTCCTCGCCCGGCTCCAGGATCTGCAGCGTGCCGGGCTCCAGACCGGCGAGTGCGATGCCGTCGTCGTTCGCGGCGCCTTCGCCCATCAGGTTGTCCTCGGGGCTCTGGCGGGTCACGAAGCCGGCGAACATCGCCGCGGTCTTCTTGCGCACCAGCTCGGCGTCGTCGTACTGGTCGAGTTCGTTGAGCTTGACCAGGGCCCGGGACAGCCACGGCTCGCCGCGGATCTGGCCGGGGCGCAGCACGCGGTAGAGGTGGATGACCTCGGACGCCGGGATGCGGACCGTGTCCAGCCCACCCTGGCCCGACATCGGGGCAAGCCGACCGTCCTCCGGGTGCGAGCGGTACAGGTGGTAGGCCACCCGGCGCCCCATCGCATCGAACTCGATGCCGGCGCGCACGACGTTGCCCGAGGGGAGTTCGGTGTTGAGGCTGATGGGCAGGTGTTCCGGCTCCAGCAGTTGGAGCTGCAGCGGCACGACCAGCCCGTCCTCCGGGCGACGCGGGCGCAGCCGGATCAGGCACTCGCCGCCTTCGAGCATGGCGCGGCAGGCCAGCGCCTGCAGGCCGTAGAAGTCAGTCTGGCCGGCCGCATCCGCTTCCTCGGTCCAGTCGCGCCACAGCGCCTGAACATCGGCCTTGAAGCGCTCGTCCGTGGACAGGCTCTGCGGCTTGATACCGGTGCCGACGGCGTTGGCCACGAAGGCCTCGATACCGGCCTGCGCCCACGCATTGCGGCGCACCAGGTCGCGGCTCTTGACGCGCAGCTCGGCGCTGGTGGCCAGCATGGCGGCCACCGCGCCGGGGTTGCCCGGCATCCAGGCGAGTGAGCGGCGACCGCGCCCAGCCGCCTCGTGAACCGGCGTCTGGCCGAACAGGCCGCGGAGTTTGGCGACCCAGGACATCAGAAGCCCTTCGCCGTCGTGATCCGAATCTGGCGCTTGCGGCTCGCCCCAGCGCTGCGCGCGAGTTCGGACTCCACGGTGCGGATCGCCGCTTGCAGCTCCTCGACCGAGCGGTACTCGACGGTCTTGTCGGCGAAGCTCACGCGGCGCTCGCCGGTGGCCAGCGCACGCTTGAGCGCGTCGAGTTGGGTGGTGGTGTAGGTCACTAAGATCCTCAGCGGCAAACGGGTCAACCGATCCAGCGGCTCTTGATGACGCGCCGGCCGGTGATGCGGGCTCCAGAAGCAGCGAGGCCACCGCTGTGGGTGGCCTCATCTGCGTCGAATGTCTGAATCGGTGGCGGCTCATCCGGTGGCCGGTCCATCCCGAGTTGTCGTTCGAGCTCGCGCCAGTGGCGCTCCTCGAAGCGATCCAGCCCGGCTGCGCTCGCGGCGGCCCGGGCGTACACGTAGCAGTCCAGCGCCTCGTTGCGCTCCCGCACCTTCTGCCACTCCCGAATCGGGAAGCCGTTGCGGTCGCGGCGCGTGATCAGTTGTTCGGCACAGAGCTGCTGAATGAACTCCGCATCGATCTTCGGCAGGTGAACGAATCCGGCCGGGTAGATCACGCTCAGGCCGTCCTCATCAACATCCGCGCTCTTGCGCAGGTTGTTGTAGAGCTCCAGCTTGGCGATGCCGACCGCCACGCTGTAGACCTTGATGCCCCGGCGCAGCTTCTTGCCGGCGAGCGAGACGTCCACCGCGGTCGGGGTGCCAATCAGTGCGGCCCCGCGCGGAACGCCCTTGACAGGCATCACGCGCGGGTCACGGCAGGCGCGAGCGAAGGCGTAGGCCTCCTGTGTCGCAAAGCCCGTGTCGAGCGCGAGGCGGGCCAGCGGCATCGCGGCGCCCGACGCGTGTGTCCAACGCTCCGCCACAAGCTCCGCCAAGCGTTTCCACACGGCGTCTCGCGCGGTGTCGCCCATGAGCACACGGTGTTCCACCAGCCACGAGGCTTTGCCACGCCCGAACGCCCAGATCGACGCCTCGATGCGATCCTTCTGCACATCGGCGCCACCCACCAGCAGCAGCCCACCCTCGGGCACCCGGCCCAGCGGGTAGTCCTCACGCCGCTCGACCAGTCGTTGCCAGTCCGGCGCTTCACCTTCCTCGACCCAGGTCTCGCCGAGTTCGGTGTTCTTGAAGGTCTTGATCGCCGCGGCCGACCCGGATTCCTTGCTGACCGCCGCCTCCCAGGCCGCGGCGATGTCCCGCCAGCTGCGCCAGCCCACCGGGCTGTACAGCGAGGACAGGTGAAAGCCTGCCGTCTTGGAGCCGTTCTCCGGGGCCATCGCGCGCCACTCGCCGTGCTCCAGCATCCAGGTCTTGTGGTGCTCAGCAATCGGCGCGTCGCACGACTCGCAGATGTAGGCCGCCGACTCGGGCTCGCCGCGCTCCCATCGAAGTTGCTCGAACCTCAGCCACTGGCGGTGCGAGCAGTGCGGACACGGCACGAAGTAGCGCCGCTGGTCACTCGCTTCGTACTCGCGCTCGATGGCGCTCGCGCCCGAGATCGTCGGCGTCGAGACGATGAAGATCTTGCGGCGCGCGAAGGTGCGTGTGCGCGCCTCGGCCAGCGAGATCGCGTCGCCTTCGCCCTCGACGTCGAGGGGATAGCCATCCACCTCGTCGAGGAACAGATAGCGAACCGGCATCGAGCGCAGGCCAACCGCGCTGTTGGCACCGGTCATCACCAGCACGCCGCCCCGGAACTCCTTGGCCAGGATCGTGTTGCCGGAGTCGCGCGAGCGCGCCGGGGCGATAAGTTCGGCCAAGGCGGACGACTCCTCGATCAGCGGGTCGATGCGCTGCTTCGAGTTGCGCTTGGCCATTTCCACCGTCGGCCACACCGCCATCATCGGCCCGGGTGCGTGGTGGATCACGTAGCCGATCCAGTTCGAGCCCATCTCGGTGGCGCCGAGTTGGGCAGCCTTCATGAACACCACCCGCTCGACCGGCGAGGTCGGCGACAGGCAATCCATGATCGCCTTCAGGTACGGCGTGCGGCTGGTGCGCCAGCGCCCCGGCTCGGCGGAGGCCTTGCTGGAGAGCATCCGGTGGCGGTCCGACCACTCGGACACCGTCAGCAACGGGTCCGGTGTCAGTCCCTCGCGCCAGGCGCGCTCGATCTCGGTGGCGCCCTCGTAGTCGACGTCCAGCATCAGTCAACCCGAGGACGAAGTTCGCCCAGTTCCTGCAGGTGCTCGCGCACGGATGCCTCCAGCGCGATGTGCATTGCGTGAGGATCGACGTCGAGCCGTGCGGCCATCTGCGCCGAGATGCGGGCCGGCCAGTTCAACCAGGCGTCGCGCTCGGAGCGGGCCAGCTTGAACACATGCGCGATGGCCTGGTTGCGGTCGACCAGTTCGCCCTTGAGGCGCGCGAGCCGCACCTTGTTCGTTTGCGCCTTGACCACCTCGTTCACGGTGCGCGCCTGCAGGAGCGACGCACCGCCCGCGGGCAGCCCGGCAGGCGCGTCAGCCGCGGACTCCGGCACAGCGGCCTTGACGGCTCTTGCGCGGGTCCCTGTCTTGGGCGCCTCGGAGTTGCGCGCCCACTCGCGATCTGCCCTGTCGACGTCGATGGTGCCGTCTTCCTCCGGCGTGATGCGCCCGGTGCGGATGGCCTTGTGCACGGCCGTGTCGGTCACGCCTCGGTGGCGGGCATACGCCCGAATCGAGATTCCCATTGCCCTCTTCGATCAATTCATCGTCAGCCCTTCGCCAACACAAGCAGATAGCGCTTGGCTTCCATCCGGAATAGCGCGTTCATCACGTCACGCCAACAACCCGCTCACAGGACGCCTGATGAACACCAACGCCCCCGACACCCTGGCCACCAAGCTAGCGGAAGCTGCGCTGACGGTCCTCGTGCGCAGCTGCCGCAACGAAGTGTCCGCCGCCAGCCGCGACGACCTGGAGGCCGCCTGCGCGGCGATGCGCGCCAAGGCCAGGCCGGTCATCGACCAGTTGCTCGACGACGCGCGGGCTGCGCCGTGGGTCGGCGAGATGGCGTTCCACGCCGCTGCCTTGGAACTCGCGCAAGCCGGCATCGCGGTGCTGCGCAAGACCTGACTCACAGAGCGAAGCCAAGCAGACAGCGCTTGGCTTCACACGCGAACAGCGCGTTCATCACGTCACCCAATCAACCCCTGCGAAGGAGCAGCCCATGACCACCATCACCCTGACCCCCGCCCAGCACGCCATCCTGGCCTACGCCCTGGAGCACACCGACGGCAAGATCGTCTGGTTCCCCGACAACATCAAAGGCGGCGCCCGCAAGAAGGTGCTCGACGGTCTCTTCAGCCGCGCGCTGATCACGACCGACGGCACCGACTGCTTCGTGGCGGCCGAGGGTTACGACGCGATGGGACGCCAGCGCCCCGCACCGGCCGCGCCTGCCGCCGCACCGATTGAGGCGGACCCTGAGATCGAGGCTGCCGTGACTGCCGCCGAGGCGACCTGGGCGCAGGAGCGTCCGACCGAGAAGCCGCGTACCCGCGAGAACAGCAAGCAGGCCGACGTGATCCGCATGCTCAAGCGCCCTGAGGGCGCGACGGTCCGCCAGATCTGCGAGGCCACCGGCTGGCAGCCGCACACGGTACGCGGCACCTTCGCTGGCGCCTTCAAGAAGAAGCTGGGTCTCGCCATCGTCTCCGAGAAGCCGCAGGGCGGCGAACGGATCTACCGGGTCGTCTGAGCAGAAAGATCGAGAAGTAGGCCGAGAAGAGCTTGGCTTCCTGATCGAACAGCGCGTTCATAGAGGCATCGCAACGATCCACAGAACGGGTACCACCATGACGATCCAGCAGCCCATCCCCGGCACCCAGAACGACGCCTGGGGCTTCTGGGGCACGATGAACGAGCAGGCCGAGGCCGCCTGGCCCCTGGCGATGACCATCGTCTCGGACGCTACCGGAGAGTCCCTCGAATCGGTGCGGATCTTCCTCGACAGCCGCCACGGCCGCCACTTTGCGGACGAGGTGCACAACGGTCTGTACCGCGGTCAGACGCTGGAGGAAGCAATCCACGCCGCCACCCGGCAATGGATGGGCTGGACGATCCGCCGTCAGACCAGCAAGCAGTACGGCATCCCGCGCGGCCTGCCGTACCTGACGGGCTTTGTGATTCACTGCGCGATCACCGACGAGTCGCTGGCCGCCTGATTGAACGCCACGCCATCCGCCTCGCGGGTGGCCTGCTTGCCCGTCCAGTCCTGCCAGCGGCGCACGATCACGTCGACGTACTTGGGATCGAGCTCGATCAGGCGCGCCGACCGGCCTGACTTCTCGGCGGCGATCAGTGTCGTGCCGGAGCCCCCGAACGGGTCCAGGACCACGTTGCCCGGGCGGCTCGAATTGCGAATCGCGCGCTCGACCAGTTCGACCGGCTTCATGGTCGGGTGCAGGTCGTTCTTCTGCGGCTTCTTGATGCTCCACACGTCGCCCTGGTCACGGTCGCCGCACCAGTGACGCTGCGCCCCCTCCGGCCAGCCGTACAGGATCGGTTCGTACTGGCGCTGGTAGTCCGCGCGACCCAGCGTGAAGGTGTTCTTCGCCCAGATGATGAAGGTCGACCAGTGGCCGCCCGCGGCGCGGAACGCGGCCTGCAGCACGTCAAGCTCGCTGGAGGACATCGCCACGTAGATCGCGCCACGGCACTGGGCGATGGTCGGCGTCAGCGCGGCGAGCAGGAAGTCGTAGAAGCCGTCACCCAGGTTGTCGTTCAGGATCGCGCGGTCCTTGCCACGCATCTTGTCCTTCGCGCTGTTGGCGTAGTTGACGTTGTACGGAGGATCGGTGAAGACCATGTCCACTGACTCGCCGGCCAGCAGGTGTTCGTAGCTGTCGGCGACCGTCGCATCGCCGCAGAGCAGACGGTGGTGTCCGAGCAACCAGATGTCGCCCGGGCGCGAGACTGCTGTTTCGGTGACCTCGGGCACCGCGTCGTCATCGGTCTGGCCCTCGGCGTCGGGCTCGTCGCCGGCCATCAGCTCGGCCAAGGCATCAGCGTCGAAGCCCGTGATGTCCAGGTCGAAGCCTTCGCTCTGCAGGGCCTCCAGTTCGATGCGCAACATCGCCTCGTCCCAGCCCGCGTTCTCGGCGATGCGGTTGTCGGCGATCACCAGCGCCCTGCGCTGCGTTGGGCTCAGGTGATCCAGGACCACGACCGGGACCACCTCCAACCCGAGCTTCTGCGCGGCCGCGAGACGCCCGTGCCCGGCGACGATCACCCCGTCGCTTCCGGCGAGGATGGGGTTCGTGAAGCCGAACTCGGCGATGGACGCGGCGATCTGGGCGACCTGCGCGTCCGAGTGCGTCCGCGCATTGCGCGCATACGGCAGCAACTTGGCCGTCGGCCACTGCTCGATCTTGTCGGCCAGCCAGGACGCCGTCATGCCGCGACCTCCTCCGGCGCCAGCCGCTGGGCCGCCACCTCCTCGAAGGACTGGCCGGTCGCTAGCAGGGTCACCGGCACCTCCGGATGGTTTTGCCGGAAGCGGCGCACGGCGACGTCCACGTACTCGGGCGCGATCTCGACGGTGCGGCAGATCCGACCGGTGCGCTCGGCGGCCAGCATCGTCGTGCCGCTGCCACCAAACGGCTCGAACACGAGATCGCCGGGGTCCGTGTACGCCTCGATGACGAACTCGGGCAGCGCCACTGGGAACACGGCCGGGTGGTCGATCCCCTGGCCGATCTTGCCCTTGTGGCGCATCACGCGAATCACTGAGTCGGGGATGCGTGTGTCCTGCGTCGGCTGGCCAGCATGGGTCCAGCCTCCGACCTCGCCATCCTTGCTGCGCATGGCGGTCGACGATCCATCGGCGCGCAGGTGCGACTCCTGGCCGGCGTGCTTGCAGGGCACGATCTTGTTGGGCTTGCGGCTCGCTCGGTTGAAGTGGAAGACGAACTCAAAGCTCGGGGCGAAGCGGCCCGCCCAGTCGCCCGGCATGCCGGGCCCCTGGTCCCACACGTACCAGGCGAAGCGCCGCCAGCCCTGCGTCCGCATCCACGCGAGCCAGCCGTCCCAGTACGGGACGACCTCGTTGTCGCGGTGGATCAGACCCAAGTTGACCAGCACCTGGCCGCTTGTGGCCATCGGCAGGCTGGTAAACACGCCGCGCATCAGACCATCCCAGTCGGCGATGCCGCCGCTGGTGTAATCGCGCTGGTTGCCATAGGGCGGCGAGGTGAAGCACAACGCGGCCGCCTCGCCTTGCATCAGCGTGGCGACCACCTGCGCGTCCGTGGCATCACCGCAGATGAGACGGTGCTTGCCGAGTACCCAGATGTCACCGGTGCGGGAGACCGGGACGGCCGGTGCCTCAGGCACGTCGTCGGCTGCATCCTCCGCTTCTGCGTCCGGCTCGGCGTCGGCCGGCTCGGGCGCGAGCAGCGCCTCGATCTCGGACTCGTCGAATCCGGTCAGCGCCAGGTCGTAGCCGGCCTCGGACAGCTCAGCCAACTCCAGCGCCAGCAGTTCCTCATCCCACCCGGCGTCGAGGGCCAGGCGGTTGTCGGAGATGACGTAGGCGCGCTTCTGCGCCGGCGTCAAGTGGCCCAGCTCAATCACCGGCACCTCTTCGAGGCCGAGCTTTCGGGCGGCGGCGAGCCGTCCATGCCCGGCGATGACGCCGTTGTCGCCATCGACCAGCACCGGGTTGGTCCAGCCGTACTCGACGATGCTCGCGGCGATCTTGGCCACCTGCGCGTCGGAATGCGTGCGCGGGTTGCGGGCGTACGGAATCAGCGTCTCGACCTTGCGGTAGTCGACGTTGAGCATGTTCAGGATCGGAACCTCTAATGAAAACGGCCCGGATCGGCAAGCAGCCAACCGGTCGCGGGCCGAGAAAATAGAAACGCCTCCACGAGGGAGGCGTCGGGCCAGTGATGCGATCACTGGCGGGGCTGGATGGGTCGGGGTGCAAACCTGCAAACCCTGCAAACCTGGGTTTGCAGTCGGACGCTAGGCGAATGCCGCGCTCGCGCCCCCCGCATGGCATCTTCGGGAGGAAGGACCCCTTTTGCCTGGGGCCGCTGCCGTCCGAGGTCAGCTCTGTCCAGAAGATAGCCGAAATGCTACGGCCAACCGGCAGGTTTTGTTGCGCAGGCCAAAGCCGCATCTCGCCGCTCGCGCACGCCTGCTTCAGACCATGCCCGCCGAATTCCGCCATAACACTACGGCGTCAGGCCGTGGCCGTTCAGGCGGTCCGTCACGGTCTGTAGAGCCTTCTGCCAACGCCGCCATGCCGTCGTGCGGTCGCAGGCGAAGCGGATCGTGATGTCGCGCCACCCGTAGCGCTTGGCCCGCATCCACACCAGGTGGCGTTGCTCGACCTCCAGCCACTGCACCCAGCGCATCGTCTCCAGCATCCGGTCCACGGCCTCTGGGCTCGGTGGGAAGGGGCGGTAGACCTTCTCATCGGCTGCGAAGGCCTCCCACTCTTTGCGAACGAACGCAGGCCACGTGTTGAAGTAGCCCTGCACGCGCACAGGGGGCAGACGTCGTCCAGTGATCGCAGCCTCTTCGAAGCGCGCAGCTACGTCCTCCAGTGTCCATGTGGTGTGACGGTCAGCCATGACGCACGCCTCCCTTGCCGTAGAGGCGTTCACCGATCCGGCGAACGAACTCCCGCTCGACAAAGTCCAGTCGCTCGTCGGACGCGTTGACCACGAGGACGTGCTGGTCACGCCAGCCACGTTGCTTCAAAGCCTCGATGTCGACCGGCTGAGGCTGCAGGCGACCCAGGGGGCAACGGTAGGTCGGTGTGGGAATCTTCATCTCACACCTCCTGCGTCTGAACAACCCAGTGCAGCAGGGCCAGCGCGTCCGCCTCGTTGTCGTCGACCGGGTCATGACCACGCTGGCGGACGGACAAGATCATGTCGTCCTTGCCGGCATTGCCTTTGCCGGTCGCGTGCTTCTTGATCGTGCCGACCGGAACACCTTGGTACGGAATGTTGTGGTGCTCGCACCAGGCGGTCAGGTGCCCCATGAAGCCGCCGTAGGCATGTGCGGCATCGACGCCCGCATGGCGGCGAACTTCCTCGAAGAACACCGCGTTGATGTGGCCGCTCGTGGACAGCAGCTCAGCGAGCCAGCGCTTGAATCGAAGGAAGCGCATGCCACCGCCCTCGAAGCGCTGCGGCTTGAAGTGCTCGGTGCCGCTGGTGATCGTGCCGTCCAGATGCAGCAGCGCCCATCCGGTGTGTGTGCCCAGGTCCAGGGCCAAGATCGTCGTGTTCATCAATTGCTCCGTTACCGGGGCGAGTGACGGATGCGACAGGTTCGACGGTTGTCTGCCTATCGTGCGTGTACGCGCACGCGTGAGGGGTTAATCACCAGACCTGTCAGATCCGTCACTCGACCGCATGTCAGTCGTCTCGATAGGGGTAGCCACCGCGATAGCCGTCACCCGGTGGCTTCGGACGAAGGCTGATGCCAGCCAGCGCGCGAGCGCCTCCGGTCAGTCGGCACTTCTCGAACTTGCGCGTCGCCATCAGCTCGGAGAACCGCTTGACCGAGCCCACGTACTCGCCAGCGCGCTCGGCCCACTCGCGCCAGTCGGCGAAGAGCTCGGACACGCCTTCGCGGTGGGTCTTGGCGAGCAGGCACCGCTCCTCGATCCACTGGCCAAGCGCGTCCTCCGCCTCGAAGTACTCTTCCGTGGCCGAGACCACGCAGGCGGGCGGCTTAAGGCCGTCTCGCTGCCAGGCCAAGCAGCCATCGACCGCCCAGGCCAGGATGCCGTCGCGCTCGGCCAGCAGCCGCTCGGTGAGTTGTCCATCGCGCCGCTCTGGCGGCACGGTGACCGTGAACGGGATCAGGTGCAGGCGCCGCTTCATCGCCTCGTCGACGTTGCGGATCGAGGGCTTGTGGTTGCCCGCGACCACCAACTTGAACTGCGGCACGTACTCGAAGAAGTCCTGGCGCATGAAGCGCGCCGACACCTTGTCGCCGCCGGTGATGGCCTTGACCTTGGATTCGTTCCAGCGCCTTCCTTGCTCCGTTTCGATGGATGCGACGAAGCGCGCACCGCGCAGCCCAGCCAGATCGGTCGGATGGCGGTCGCCACGCGCCTCCATGAACGTGTCCATCGGCGCACTGGTGGCGTAGTCGCCGAGGATGGTGGCCAGCGTATTGACGAATACGGACTTGCCGTTGGCGCCGGTGCCGTAGAGGAAGAACAGCGCGTGCGCGCTGGTCGCCCCGGTCAGGCAGTAGCCGACCATCCGCTGGAGGTAGCCCTGGAGGTCCGTGTCGCCTCCCGTCACATCGGCCAGAAAGGCGAGCCACCGTGGACATGTGCCGGCCGGCGTTGCGGTCGCCAGCTTGGTCATCCGGTCCGTACGCTCGTGCGCCCGCAGCCGCCCTGTGCGCAAGTCGACCACACCGCCCGGCGTGTTGAGCGCGAAGAGGTCGGCATCCCACTCGTCCGATATGGACGCGTGCCGGCGATCCGAGCGGGCTAGCCGGTCGACGCCGCCGACCGTGCTGCTGGCCAGCAGCTTGGCGGCCAGCCGGTGAGAGTCGACCTTGACCGCCGCCTCGCGACAGATCGAACGAATCAGGTGGTGGACGAGCAGCGTCTCGTCGGGTTGCCAGTGCGTGCCTGTCCACACCAGCCACTTGCCCCATGCGGCGCAGTAGCGCCAGTCGTCGGCGTAGCGCACCGTGAAGGACAGCGCCAGCGCGTCATCCGTCGCCCACACTGTGGCCTCCTGCGCACCCACCGCGCTCGACGGCTTGATGCACATCCGCGGCCCCGAGGCGAGAAAGGCGCCGACATCAAATGCTTCAGCCACGGCATCAGCAGCATCCCACCCGTCAGGCTTGTCGTCGGGCGGGAGCAGCAGATCGCAGGAGCTTGCCCCGGCCGCCAGCACAGCCTGTGCGGCCGCCATCGCGTACTCCCAGCCCGGCTTGTCGCGGTCGGGCCAGATCAGCACGGACTTGCCTGCCAACGGCGACCAGTCGGTTTTGTCCACCGGCGCGTTGGCACCATGCATGGCGGTGGTGGCGACGACACCCAGGTCAATCAGCGTCTGCGCGCACTTCTCGCCTTCGACCAGCACCGCATGGGCCGAGGCCGCGAGCCCGGGCTGGTTGTAGAGGGGGCGCGGCTCGGGCGGAGCCATCTTGCGACGCTTGGCGTCCCAGGGCCGGAACTCCTTCTTGCGTCCCGGTGGGTCATAGCGGTAGATGACGGCGATCAGGCTCCCCGTCGCGTCGAGGTAGTCCCACTTCGCGCTGGCCGGGCCGAGTTCGTCAACCGGTGCCTCCTTTCGGCTTTTGCGCACGGATGTTACCGGCACGTGACCGACCAAGTCCGCCGCGTGCTGCAACACCCGCGGGAAGTCCGTATGCGCATCGACGCCCAGATAGCGGGCGATCAGATCGAAGATGTCGCCGCCGTCGCCGGTCGCGCGGTCGGTCCACAGGCCCGCCTTCTCGCCTTCGAGCACAACCTCAAGGCTGTCGCCGGGACTGCCGAGCACGTCGCCAATCAGGAACTTGCCCCGGCGCTTCTTGCCCGCGGGAAACATCGCAAACAGCACCGACTCCAAGCGCGCCAGCAGGTCGGCACGGACCGAATCACGGTCGGCCGCTGCAGTGGGCGCCTGGGGTGGGTCGACCTCATTGAAGTCCAGCATCGGCATCCTCCCTGGTGACCGCGTTCGTCACCGCTGCCTGCTGGGCATCGATCCATTGCGCGAGTTCGTGCAACTTGAAGCGCACGAGCTTGCCCACCCGATAGTGGGGCAGGCCGAGCCGGTGACGCTCCTTGGCGTGCGTGAGCCAGTACATCGGAAGGTTCAGACACAGCGCGGCTTCGCGCGCATCGACCAGACGCTCGCCGAGCGCCTGGGCCAAAACAGTGTTGCTCATGCGTGTGCCCTCCAGCACCGGTACTGCCAGGGGCACATCCGGCATTCGAAGTGGGTGGAGTCGTTGAAACCGCGCGGCAGCAGATCCCCGGCGTCGGTGGCCGAGATCACTTTGACTGCGCGGTCCGACATGCGCTGCGCCAGCGCCGCATCGAAGGGGACAAGCTCGGCGTATATCTCCATCGTGTCGGCGTTGATCGCCGTGAAGAGCGCCGGGTACTTGTGCAGTTCGAGGTAGGCCTGGTAGACGGCAACCTGCGCCGCGTAGACCGGCTTGGCCACGGCGAGGCGGTTCTTCTCGAGTTCCCGCCAGGACTTCGAGCCCAGGCACTTGTTCTCCCAGAGCGCCGGGTAGCCGCAGCCATGCCCCAGGTCCGGACCGTCGACGATCACGCCGTCGACGTGCCCTTGTAGCCGTCCATCGAGGGCAGCGAACCCGAACTGCTCGCCGCTGGCCTTGCGCGTTCGCAAATCGAAGCCAGCTTCGCGCAACCAGCCCACCACACAGTCCTCGACGACGTGCCCTCGGTCGAAGATGCGAAGCAGACGCCCATCAGGATCACGGCCCGGATCCACCGGTGCTTGAGCGAACTCGTACTGCAACGCGCGCTCGCACGACACGCCCAGGCGCGAGCCGCCGAGGTAGCTGCGCGGCGTCTGCCGGGCGCGAGCGCGTTGCATCGCCGCGTCCACGAGGGCAGTGACTTGACCCGACAGACTGGATGTGGAGTTGAAGTCGATCATGACCGCCCCCCTTCGGCGACAACCCAGGGCAAGTCGTCCTCCATATCGGCGAAGGGGTTCGCCAGCGGATCGGGTGTCGGCGGCATGCCGCGCACGGGTGGGAACTTGGTCGCCTCGTGATGCTCGACCATCGCCTCCGTGTAGCAGGTGACGATGGCGTCGATCACCTGAGTCGCCTCGGCCTCGGAATACTCGCCCAGCGGCTTGGCGAAGCCGATCTCGCCCGCGGCCTCGCCGAAGGCCTTGAGGCACTTCTTCATCGCGGCCAGCTCGACATCAGACGGATCGATCATTGCGACCTCCTTGATGTCGGTGCGCCCCTCCCGCACCCGCAGCCAGCTGCCGTACAGCGCGTGGAACGCGTCCTGGCAGCGGCGCGAGCAGAAGACCCAGTCGATGGGGTAGCGCCGGGGATCGCCCACACCGTGCCGGTTGTCGGTGTGGCCGAAGCCCCGGGCCTGACGTTTGCAGACCCAGCATTTCACGCGTCCCCCTCATTGAGCCCAGGCGGGCTTGCCCGGGATGGCAGGACGCATGGCTTGCGGCGCTGGGGCGGAGACACGCGGCTGCGCTGCGGGGACAGCAGCGCCAGGCGCACCACCGACGACCTGCATGTAGTCAGGCTGGTCGGGCTCCACGGCCATCTTCACCACGTTGCGCAGCTCGCCGCGGCCGTCCTTCTCGACGTCGATGCGCGCGACAAACTCCAGGCCATCGAGTTCATGGAAGCCCTGGATGCGGCGAGCGGCGGCGGCCTGCGGCGAGTTGTCTTGCGGGCGAACGTTGCGGGCGCTGTTGAGCGCCGCCCGGAGGAAAGTCCGCCCCATGTTGGCCCAGGCCGGGCCCTTCGGGCTGTGCAAGCCGATGTTCGACCACAACTTGCGCCGCGCGTACTCTCCCTCCAGCACGACGAACTCGCACGCCAGGTAGACCGATCCAGTCTCGAAGCTTTGGGTGGCGTAGCCACCAGTCCAGCCTTGGGCGGCATCGTCGTGACCACCAGGCTTGATCGTCATGCGCACCTTGGCGACCGTGCCTTTGGGAATCAGGTCGAAGTGCTGCTGCTGTTCAGCGTCGTTGAAATCGTTCCATGCAGACATGGCTTACTCCTTGGATGCGGTGGTTTGGGTCGCGGCGGCACACTTTTTGATGAGCGCGCGCAGGTCGGGCGGCTCCAGCAGATCGAGCTGGCCGGAGCGGTCTTTGGCTGGATAGCCGTAGGGGTTCAGGGTGTGGGTGACGAAGGCGCGGTAGGGGCTACCGTCCTCGGCCTTGATCTCGGCCAGCGTCACCACTTCGTCGACGATCCCGGGGAGCTCGGCCGCCGTCTTGGCGCCCTCAATCTGCGGGACGAACACCTTGCGGTTGAAGTCGTCGACGCGCTCGTCAAGGATGGCAACGAAGACGACGTGCTTACCGCGCGCATGCTGCAGATGCGTGAGCGCGGTCAGCATCTCGGTACCGAGCAAGCCATAGGCACCGCGCGTATCGGGCTTGCCGGTTCGGTCCGAGATGGCCTGTGGCTGGGTCTTGGCCCAGATCAGCGCCAGCCGCGCGAGCACGGTGATGCTGTCAACGAAGTAGGTGTCGTACTTCGCCAGTTGCGCCGGGTCACCGTACCGCTCGCACACGTGCCGGTAGTGCGCGTCCGAGAACGGTGCCTCGGCTGGCAGCGCCGGGTTCGGGCCGGCGAGGAACACAACCAGATCGCGGAACTCGGGCCAGGTGGTCGGGCGCACGCAGTCGCCGCGCCAGTCCTTCACCGCGAGGTCGCCGGCCTCCAGGTCGACGAACAAGGTCGAGGCTTCGGGCAGAGTCTTGAGCTGGGTTGTCTTGCCGATGCCACTCTTGCCGAGCAGCACCAGCTTGACGCCCTTCTTCTCGCGCAGCCGCTGGTCGGCCGTGATGATCGGAAGGGCCATCACGCCACCTCCTTCAGCAACTCGGCGACGGCGGGGTTCCAAAGGATCTGGTAGCCGCTGTGACCGTTGCGGGAGTACGGCATGGCCTCGGCCCAGGCTTCGCCGGCCTCGGTCAGCTCCCACTCGTCGCGGTCGTTGCGAATCTGGAGGCCGCGTGCCGCGAGACGCTGGTTGGTCGACCGGGCGGTGATGCCGAGCAGCTTGCCGAGTTGGGTCGCGTTGAGCGAACACGTCGGCTCGTTGGCGGCGGGTAGCGCGCGACGCAGCGTCTCGACCGAGAGTCCGGTGTTCTCGTGGATGCAGGTCAGCGTCGCGGCCATCGCGATGCCAGGCCTCACCCCGGGAACCTTCGCCACCGCCTCGCCGATCAGCAGGAGAGACGAGACGCGGTCCTGGGTCGGCGCGGGCAGTGCTGGCGACGCGCCGCGCCCAGCGTAGGCGCCGGTCTTGCGGATAGCCGGCAGCACTTCGCTGGTCACCCACCGCTTGAAGCGCTTGGCCGCTTCCTTGGTGCTGCCGAGGATCAGCGCGTAGAGCCCAGACTCGTTGATGAAGTTGGCGCGCTGGCGGCGACCGAGGGCGTCGGTGACCTCACGTTTCGTTAGGTCATCGGTGTCGACGTGATCGGCGACGGCCTTGTGCGGGTTGACGAACTCCAACGCCGCACAAACGTCGTTGGCGTTGAACCACGGGTCGCCGGCGGTGTCGACTTCTACGCGCACGGCGTGCGCTTCGAACTGGAACGGGATGATGGCGGTCATGGTCACTCCTCCGATTCGAGGGACAGCCGGAAGGACGGCTTGCCAGGCTTAACCGTCCGTGCAGCTTCGAACTGCGAGCGCAGGGCAGCGGGCCAGTTGTTGAAGCGCGACTCGGAGACGCTGAACTCGACGTCCAGGTAGTCCTCGACCCGTTCGCCGGAGGCGGCGATGCGGCCGGCGATGGCAGCGAGCTGCGCCTGGTCCCAGGACACGCGCTTGGGCTGGTCGACCGTGACGCGCAGCGGCCCATCGTTGAAGTGCACCGTGCCGAAGTCCTTCCCGGACTCGGCGCGGACCGCTCGCTCCAGATCGCCGAACCGGCGGACCAGCGCGGCGTCGAGCTTGGCTTTGGCCTGCTTGGTCCAGTCCTGCAACTGCTCGAGGTTGTTCAGAACCTCGGCCAGCTGGTCGGCCGGCAAGGCTTCCAACTGCGCCACCGACATCTCGGTGAGCTGGGCGGGGTAGATGGTGAGATCGCTCATTGCCCGCCCCCTCAGCGCACGGCGCGTTCGCACGTCGAGTCGTGCAGCGCGTAGCGCTCGAACTCGATGACGGCGTCGAGCGGGTAGCTCACGCGCCGGGACAGCTTCAGGTAGCGCGGACCGCGACCTTCGGTGCGCCAGCGCTGGAGCGTCTTGGGGCTGACGCCCCATCGCTGCGCGAGCTCGTTTTCGTTGAGGACCCGGCGGTCACCGGGGTTCAGGCTATTGATCGCCTCGTAGGGCGACCGGGGGATCGTGCTTGCCGATGTCGGCATGGAAGCCTCCTATGACGCTGTGTGGGAACAGGTGTCATTGCAGGCTTCGGGTGGCGAACATACGAGGGACGGAATGGCGAACCACGCGGGAACTTCTGGTTCGCCAATCGGCGCCGTGGCAGATGCGCCGACGGCGAGCACAAGGCTCGCCGTCGCGGTGGTTGTCGGCTGGCCTCAGCCGCCGCGGCTGTCGAACCCCAGCACCTTGCGCTGCTCGGACCAGTCGCGCGGTAGGAGTTCGTGGCGGCCGCGCAGCACCTGCAAGTTCAGGTGTCGCGGCTGCCGGCCATCGAGGATGGCCTCGATGATGTCGGGCGCCAGCATGGTGAGACGCAGCACCTCTGCCACCCAACCGGGCTCCAGCTTCAACGCCCGCGCAAGATCGGTGGCCGTAGGGTACCGCCCCTCGTCAAGCAGCCGCTTCCAGTAGAAGGCCTTGCCCAAGGTCTTGATCATCGGAACGTCGAGCCCGCCCGAGGCGCGCGAGGCCTCTCCGGGGGTGGGCGGGATTAGCAGCTTGCGGTTCTGACGGCGCTTGATCGTGAGCGGCACCAGGGTCACGCGCTGCTGGCCGCTCACGTAACTGCGGGCATCGGCCCCGACCTCGATGCGGACGGTGAGGAGGCGCGGGTTGCCAGCGCCGGTGTTGCGCTCGGCGGTCATGCACAGGTCTCCTCGGGCTCGGCGCGAGCCTCCTCGACGAGAGGATGTGCCGCGATGTCCGGGCCGAGCCCGATCCATCCGTCCTCGCGCCACAGGATGTCGATACCGTGCTCGTGCATCTGCACGCGCTCGATCAGCAGCCTCGTGAGGCGCTGCTGTTCGGACGGGAACAACTGCTCCCACACAGCTCCGATGCGGTGCATCGCGACGACCACCTGTGCTTCGTCGAGCGCGACTCCCGCCGGGTGTCGCTGACACGCGCGCCACGTTCCGATCAGCACCTCCGGCGCGGCGAGCGCCTGGTGGATCTGGGTCAGCACCGCGTTCTCGATCTCGGCCGCTGGCAAGTGCCCGACGTCGACCGCATCGGGCGACTGCGTCGCACCGGCGTTGCGGCGCTTGTGCAGGTAGGGCACGTAGTAGCGATACATGCGCCCGTTCTTCTTCTTGACGAAGGTGTGCAACATGCGCTGGCCATCGGGGGCGAAGAGCAGCCCGGCCAGCAGGGCCGGATGCTTGGCGCGGTGCTCGCGCGGCGCCTGCTTGCGGCGCTCAATGAAGGCGTGGGCCGCCTCCCACAGTTCCTGCGGGACGATGGCCTCGTGCTGGGCGGCGTACCAGACGCCTTTGTTGCGGATCTCACCCAGGTAGATCCGGTTGCGCAGCATGGCAAAGATGTACTGCTGGTCGATGGGGCGGCCGCTTCGTTGCCGCCCACCCTGCGTCACCCAGGCCTTCGTCGTATGGCCTTCGACTGCCATCTCCCGCACCAGCCGCGCCGCAGACCCGTGCTCCGCATAGCGCCGGAAGATGTCGCGCACCAGGGCCGCCTCACGTTCGTTGACGACCAGCTTGCGCTCAACAACGTCATAGCCCATCGGCGGCATCCCGCCCATCCACATGCCCTTGGCCTTACTGGCGGCGATCTTGTCGCGGATGCGCTCGCCGGTGACCTCGCGCTCGAATTGGGCGAAGGACAGCAGGATGTTCAGCGTGAGCCGACCCATCGAGGTCGTGGTGTTGAACTGCTGCGTCACCGACACGAAGGAGACGCCGTTGCGGTCGAACACCTCCACCAACTTGGCGAAGTCGGGAAGGCTGCGCGTCAGGCGGTCGATCTTGTAGACGACGATGATGTCGACCCGCCCGGCCTCGATGTCTGCCAGCAGGCGCTTGAGCGCCGGGCGGTCCACGTTGCCGCCCGAGTAGCCGCCGTCGTCGTAGCTGTCGTCGATGGCGATCCACCCCTCGTGACGCTGGCTGGCGATGTAGGCCAGCCCAGCGTCGCGCTGCGCTTCGAGGCTGTTGTACTCCTGGTCGAGCCCTTCGTCGGTGGACTTGCGCGTGTAGACCGCGCAGCGCTTCTTCACTGTGACGGGGGTTGCCGGCGTCAGCGGTACTCGGTTCGACGTCATGCCGGCTCCTTCTTCTTGTCACCGGATTTCAGTCCGAAGAACACCGGCCCCGACCAGTGGGTGCCTGTGATGTGACGTGCGACGGCGGACAGGCTCTTGAAGCGTTGACCGCAGTAGTCGAAGTCAAAGGGGCCACGTACCAGGACGCGATGCTCGACGTCGTCGTACATCCGAGTCAGTACGGTGCCGGGCAGCAGGCGGTTGGCATCGCGCCGCAGCTGTCGGGGCAGGATGCCGGTCTCGCCGATCTCTTCGAGCTTGCGGCGCGTGGCGGGCTTCAAGCCGCCGAGGGCGCGTTCCTGGATCTTGTAGGCGAGCCGGCTTTCCAGCCAGGTGCGATGGTGGTGGTTCGGGCGCTCATCGAAGTGCTCGTCCCACAGCGCCCAGAGGCTGTCCATCGGCAGGTGCGGGAGCTGGGCGATGCGAGCGGCGATGGTGGTGACGTCGGTTGGGGTCGCGTGTGCCGTCATGGGCGAACTCCGTTGGTGTTATCGGGGTTCGCATTCACGCGCTCCTGGCCGACGAAGCCAAGGTCAACTTCGTCTCTGGTGCGAGTGGGCGAGGAATCTCGCCGAGCGCGTAGCCGCAGAAGGCCTGCGGCTAGTAGGTCAACGACTTCCTGGTGCGCGTGCCTTGGCTGATCGGCGACAGGAATTCGGGAGACGGGTTCGAGTTCGTGCATGGCAAGCGTTCCTATGGAAAACGCTTGTCATGCTAGGAATCGAGGTGGCTTCGCGTAACGTGTTTGGGCGGGAACGCGCGTACTGGAGCGCCTGAGGGCTCAAAGCCCGGCAGCGATGCCGTTTAGGCGCATAGCGAATTGCCGCATTCTCATGACGCCCCCTGGCTTGGCCTTAAGAAACGAGCCTATATCGTGGATGTCGTGAGCGCCGCGGCCAAGATTGAGGTTTGGACAGGCCGGCCCTGTGATCACGGTAGCCAAGCGATCATTCATGATCGTCTTGGCATTTGGACTCCTGTGCGCGATGAAGTTGCGGATCGCGTGGACCGTATCGATTAGACGGCTATCGGCATCGCCCAGACTCATCACACCATTGCGGTGAGGCAGAGCAACCCATTCGGCGCATCTCTGCTTCAAGGTGGCCACGTCCTTAAAAGTCAGGTTGTAGCTGTCTGGATCCAAAGCCTCTTCGAGTTCGTCCAGCTTGATGTGCTTCGTAGCAGCAAAACTCATCCTGCCACTCGCCCAATGTCCAAACTTCGACTGCACCGACACCCGTATGCGCGCTTCCAGGTTCTGCTGATACTGAGACGGATCACGATTGATGTACGCGAGCAGCAAATCTGACAGGAAGCACTCGAAGGCCACGTAGATCGAGTGCAGAGTCACCTCGGTCAGCGTCGTTAAGTCGCGCTTCTCGTGCGCAGTGCCCTTGAGAGCCAATTCAAGCCGGTCGAAATGCTGAAGGCGCTCTGTGACGAGCGTGGCGAAGTCATTTCGCACGTCCTGGGGTCTGACCTTTCGCATAGGTTGGGGCTTCTGCTTGAGGCTCGGGAAACTACCGGACTGGATGCTGTCCAGTCGAAATGAACTTGTCGTAGCTGTCGGCAGGATCCTCGTCCCGCCAAGATTGATCCCAGGCGCGGGGCTCGGCGCTCTCCAACAGCAGCAGCGTGAGGACGCGATCACGGGCCGTGTAGCTGTGCTTGAACTCGCGCAGCCTCATGTGCGGAGCCTCGGCTGCACACCAGACGGACGCAGGCATTTCGACACCGTCGAGTGCCTGGTCCACGCTCGCATCGGCTGCGAGCGTGCCTGGCAGCGGCTCCTGCGGGTCACCGGTGTGTCGCACCCGTGCCCGCGTCAGGATCGCCTTCTTGCTGCGCCACTCGTACTTGAGGAAGCCGTTGTCCCAGTAGACGAGGATCGCGCGCTCGTCGGTGTACTTGATGAAGCGGATGCACAGCGCCTCGAACGACACCTTGAACCGCTTGGCGATGGCGCCGAGGACGCGCATGTCGACCCGCTTGCCGGCGATCATCTCTCGCAGGACATCGCCGGGCATCAGGAGGTTGCTGGCGAAGTCGTCGGCCTCGCGCTCGATCAGGCGAAGCGTCTCGTGACCGGCGTAGACGCTGTC
>DAIMZU010000003.1:0-27469 GCA_036733845.1 Ramlibacter sp. | reverse complement strand
CTGGGGACCTGTCGTGAGGCAACTGGGCCTCAAGCCTGAATAGGCTTGCGCGTGAATACCTTGTCCCAGGCGTTGGCGCGCCGCTGCACGGCCGACTGGGCGCGGGCATTCGATCCCGCGCAGCGCGACGCGCTGTCGGCGTGCGTGGCCACGGCTTTCGTCGATACGGCCGCCTGTATCCTGGCCGGCCGCGAGGAAGCTCCGACCCGGGTGGTGGCGCAGTGGGTGCGCCGCCGCGGCGCGGCGGGCCCGTCTTCGCTCCTGTTTTCGACTGAGCACGCTGATCCCGCATCCGCGGCGCTGGTCAACGGGGTCGCCGGGCACGCGCTGGTTTTCGACGATGTCGGCCTTGCGGGGCATCCCAGCGTGGTGATCGTCCCGGCCCTGCTCGCCGAGCAGGAACGCAGCGCGACGACGGGATTCCCCGTCGTGCAGGCCTATGCGAAGGCGTATGCGGTCTGGGGGGAGCTCGTGCGCCGCACGCCAGTGTCCCTGCACGCGCGCGGCTGGCACCCCAGCGCCGTGTTCGGCGTCGTGGCCGCCGCGGCAGGCGTGGGCGCGTTGCGTGGACTGGACGAGCATCGACTGGCGCACGCACTCGGCATGGCCGCCAGCATGTCGGGCGGCATCGTCGCGAACTTCGGCTCCATGACCAAGCCGCTCCATCTGGGCCGTGCGGCGGAAGCGGGAATCCACGCGGTGGACCTGGCCGAGGCTGGCCTCGACGCGTCGGCGGACGCCCTGGACGGCCCGGCCGGACTGCTGTCGGCGCTGGCCGGCGGCGCGGCGCACGTGGATCTCTCGCCCGGGCTGCCCGACGAGTTCGAGACCACGCTGCTGAGGCGGCGCCCGGGCATCAAGAAATACCCGGTCTGCTACGCGGCACACCGCTGCATCGACGGCGTGCTCGACCTGGCGGCTCGCCACCGGATCGCACCGGCCGATATCGCGGCCGTGCAGGCAACCATCAGCGAGACGACGGCAGCCGTCCTGCGCCATCACGACCCGGCGACGCTGGCCGAGGCGCGGTTCAGCATGGAGTTCGCGCTGGCCGCCTCGCTCGTGCACGGCCAGCTCGGCATCACGCAGGTGTCTCGCGCGGCGCTCGATGATCCGGCGGTCCGCGCGCTGATGCGGCGGGTCGGAACGGACACCGTGTCGACGAGCTGTCCGCTGGAGCCTTCGTTCGCGCTCACCGACCGTGTGCGCATCGTCCTGAACGACGGCACGGCACTGGACAGCGGCCCGATCCGCTTCGCGCGGGGCCACGCGGAGCTGCCCCTCGACGACGCGCAGCTTCGCGAGAAGCTCTACGCGTGCGTTGGCCCCCACGAATCTGCACTTGCGCAGCGGGTGCTGGACCAGGTGCGCGGCGTGCTCGCGTGAGGCGCGCACTCAGGAGGTTGCCGGCGCGCCGCGCCAGCCGAGCGCATGGCTGAAGCGTTCGGCCTGGCGGATCAGGATCCGCGACAGCTTCGCTTCCATCTCCGGCTGAAACCGGCTGTCGGGAATGGTGATGCACAAGGCGGCGACCACCCCGCTGGCGTTGAACACGGGCGCGGACATGCCCACCGCACCTTTGATCTTCTGGCCGCGGGTGTGGGCGTAGCCCTTGCGGCGCACCTCGGCGAGGTCACGCTCGAGTGGAAGGCGGCGGATGGCCTTGCCGTCTGCGGGGGACGGGCCCTCGTGCGCGATGACGTCATCGATGACATCCGGTGGCAGGAACGCGAGAATGCCCTTTCCGGTGGCGCCCCACGCCAGGGAGCTCGGCTGGAACAGCGTCGCCTCGTAGCGCAGGGGGTGGCTGCCGTAGATGACCTTGGCGATCATCGCGCAGCGGCTGCGAGGGATGTAGACGGAGAGCACGCAGGTTTCGTCGCAGGCGTCGACCACCGCCTGCATGAACTCCTGCGCCACCTCCGGCAGCTCGGCGCGCGAGGCCACCAGGCCGCCCACGCGGAGGAACTCGAGCCCCGGCCGATAGGTATTCGCCAGTCCACGGTCGACGAAGCCCTGTTCCTGCAGCAGGTTCAGGAGCCGGTGCGTCGTGGAAGCCGGCAGCCTCATCCGCGCCGAGATCTCGCTCAGGGTCGAATCACCTTCCGACTCGGCCAGCACGCGCAGCAGCAGGGCGACCCGCGCCACGGTGCCGGAAGAGGGGGATTCGTCAGTTTGTGAAGTGCGTGGCATTGGCTCCTCTCGAGGCGGCAGCGTGGAAAAGGCGCGGCCCCGGTTGACGGGCGCGGCAAAGCGGTACTAGAATTCCTTTCAACGAAATTCTATTCCGATTAACGGAATACCGCAACGTCAGCATGACAGCCGTCGGATTCATCGGCCTGGGCCACATGGGGGCCGCCCTGGCGCGCCGTCTCGCAAAAGCCGGTCATCCCCTGGTGGTGCACGACCGCGATACCGCTGCGTCGTCCGCGCTGGCGACGCGCGGTGTCGAAGTGGCCGGATCTGCC
This sequence comes from Ramlibacter sp., assembly GCA_036733845.1. Classification (GTDB taxonomy): domain Bacteria; phylum Pseudomonadota; class Gammaproteobacteria; order Burkholderiales; family Burkholderiaceae_C; genus Ramlibacter. The sequence goes on along the minus strand of DAIMZU010000003.1, from coordinate 25,001 downwards.
CGCGAGGTCGGTGAACGGGCGCAGGTCGTCTTCCTGTGCCTGCCTTCGGCGGAGGCCACACGTGAGGTGTCTGCCGCCCTGGCTGGCGCCGCTGCGCTGCGCGTGCTCGTCGAGACTTCAACCGTGGGGCCGCAGGCGCTTCGTGAGCTGGCTGAGCGCATGGCGGCGCAGGGCGTGGCCGTGGTGGACGCCCCCGTCAGCGGCGGGCCGCGCGGCGCCGAGGCCGGCACGCTCTCGGTCATGCACGCAGGCCCGCCGGCAGCCATGGAAGCGGTGCGGCCGCTGCTGCAGGCGATCGCGGGGCGTCTGTTCGACATGGGCGAGGAGCCCGGGCTCGCGCAGGTCTGCAAGCTCGTGAACAACGCCATTTCTGCGGCCGGGATGATCGCCGCATGCGAAGCCACGGTGCTCGGCGTGCGGGCCGGCCTCGACGCCGGCACGCTCCTGCACGCGATCAACGCCGGCTCGGGCCGCAATGCGGCCACCCTCGACAAGTTCCCCCAATCGATCCTCACGGGCACCTTCGACTTCGGCGGCCCGCTGGGCCTGATGCTGAAAGACCTGGACCTGTTCATCAGGCTGGCGCGCGAGCAAGGCGTCCGTTCAGACCTTGCAGCGGCCACCCTGCAGGCGTGGCAGGAGGCGGCCGACCGCACCGGCGGGAACGCAGACTACAGCATGGTGATCCGCCACATGGAAGCCGATGCGGGCGTCGAGGTGCGCGCGCGTCACACACCGAAAGACTGATGAACATGAATTACGGCATCGAAGGAAAGGTGGCCTTCGTCACCGGCGCCGCTGGGGGCATCGGATCCGCGACGGCGCGGCTTTTCGCGCGACAGGGAGTGGCCGTTGCGCTGTTCGACACCCACGTCGACGGCGTCCAGGCGCTGGCCCAGGAGCTTCGCAGCGCTGGGGCCCGCGCGATGGCCGGTGGGTTGGACGTGCGTGACGGCGAGGCCTTCGCGCAGGCTGTCGACCGTGTGGAAACTGAATTCGGCGGCCTGGACTTCGTCGTGAATGTCGCGGGGGGCGGAACGCGCCAGACCCTCGGCACCATGACCGTCCAGGACTGGCACGCCATCGTCGACCTCAACCTGACCGGCCCCTTCAACTCCATCCAGGCCGGCGCTCCTGCCCTCAAGCGCCGTGGCGGCGGTGCCATCGTGACCGTCGGATCCCTCGCGGGCCTGCGCATGTCCATGAACAACGGCGTGAGCTACACCGCGGCCAAGTCCGGCGTGCTGGGACTCACCCGGCATGCGGCCTACGAGCTGGGGCGGGACGGCATCCGCGTGAATGCGGTCCTGCCCGGGCCGGTACTCACGCCGCAGATGAAGGCCAAGATCTCCGCGGACACGCTGGCGCGCGTACCACGCGAGCTGCCGCTGGGGCGCTGGGTCCAGCCCGAGGAAGTGGCGGCGCCCATCCTGTTCTTCTGCTCCCCCATGTCTTCCGCCTGCACCGGCACGCACGTGATCATCGATAGCGGCCTGCACGTCGGCGCGACCAGCTCGCGTGACGAGTACGACCGCACCCGCGACCTCCCGGCGCGCGCCTGAAGGCGCCCGCCAGTCGAAGCACCGAAAAGGAAACCTCATGTCCCAGAAGCTGATCGAGCTCGCCAAAGTCTTCCAGACGCCCCTGAAACTCAACGCCAAGGCCGGAGACAAGGTCCTCATCATGACCGACACGCAGATGGACCCCCTGCTCTGGCAGGCGCTGGCCACCGCGGCCAACGGACTCGACATGGAACCGGTCGTGACCTTGATGACGCCGCGCGCCCATCACGCGGCCAACCCCGCCTCGCCGGTGATGCACGCAGCGCTCGATCCCGCTGTCGATCTGGTCGTCTACCTGACCAGCACGGCCATGGCCCATGCGAAGCTCACCGAAGACCTGGTGGATGCGAACAAGAAGTTCATCCTGATGGAAGAGCTGACCGTCGACATGCTCAAGCCGGGCGGCCCGGCCTGGGCCGACTACGAGGCGATGAACCGGCTCGGCCTGAAGATTGCCAAGGTCTATACCGAAGGGGACACGGTGCGCGTGACCTGCCCCAACGGGACCGACCTCACGGTCAGCATCAAGGGTCGCCCCGGCCGCTCCATTGCCGGCATGCCACTGGCCCTGCATCCGGGCAAGGGCGGCGGCTGCGCATTTCCGGACGGCGAGGCGCACGTCTGTCCGGTCGAAGGAACAGGCGAGGGCAGGGTGGTGTTCGATCTCACCGCGCATTCGGTGGGCGCGCTGAAAGAGCCGATCGTCTTGACCATCGAGAAAGGCATGGTCACGCGCATCGAAGGCGGCCACCAGGCGCAGATCTGGCGAAGCATCCTCGAGCGGGCCGGCGATGCCGGCAGCTACAACTGTCCTGCCGAGGTCTCCATCGGCCTGAACAAGAACGTGGTGCCCACGGGTTCGATGCGCACCGACAAGAAGATGTACGCCACCTCGCATATCGGCGTGGGCGACACGGTGGTCCTGGGCGGCACCTGCCATGCCAAGCTGCGCCTCGAGGGCGTGATCCGGCACCCGGAGATTTCCGTGGATGGACTGACGCTGTGCCGGGGCGGCCGGATTCTGCTCGACGACGACCCGGCTTGAGGCAGCCCCTGAGCGAGGGGGTCTAGACCTGACCGGATTCCGGCGCCGACGACGGTACCGTCGGGAACTGTGCCGGCATGTCGATCTCCAGGTGTTCATAGTCCGCCGACACCTCGACCACGTCGTGGCGCACCCCCTTGGGCTGGTAGACCATATCTCCCGCTTTCAGGGTCTGTCGGCCCGCGCCCTCGTAGTTGAGCACGGCGTAGCCGCGGGTGATGTAGATCAGCTGGAATTCTGCTTCATGGTAGTGCCATCCGGTGCCGTCCCCGGGCTTGACCGCCTGCACGGTACGCACCAGTGTGGCGCCGAACCGCCCGCCGGTGTTTTCGCTCAGGCCGGTGTCCGAGTAGGCAAAGAAGGCCCGCGGGCCCTCCGACTTGAAGGCTTCCGGCTTTGGGGCGCGACTGATGTAAGGGACTGGCATGGGATATTCACTCTGTTGGCGGGTGTCACTCAGGCCGGGCTGCGTTGGCGCTGGGCGAAGTAGATCTCCGGGGGGGCCGGGCTGCCGATGTGCAGCCCGCAATCCACGATGAGGTGCGAGCCGGTGCTCGCTGCCGACGCCTGCGAGCAGAGAAAGAGAATCGCGTTGGCAACGTCTTCGACCTCCACCCAGCGGCCCAGCGGGACCTGCCGCGGCACGGTGTCGATGAGCGAAGACCGGGAGGCATGAGAGCGCATGACTTCGGTGATCACCGGCCCGGGCAATACCGCATTCACACGGATCCCCAGCCGCGACAGGTCCATGGCGGCATGCCGGGTTAGACCGAGCAGGCCGGCTTTCGCGGCCGTGTAGCTCACGCCGAAGTGCAGCGACATCGTGATGGACGCCAGCGAGGCAACATTGACAACGGCGCCGCCTCCTCGCCGCCGCATGGGTTCGCTGCACGCCTGGATGCAGTGAAACGCGGACGAGAGGTTCGCGCCGATGACCTTGTCCCAGTCAGCGGTGGGAATGTCGTTGAGCAGTGAAGGGCGCGTACCCGCGTTGCCGCCCGCGACGTTGACCAGCAGGTCGATGCCGCCCAGCTCGGTCTCCGCCTCGTTCGCCGCTGACTGGACAGCCGCAGCATCCGATACATCCACCACCTGGGTCAGCACCTGAACTCCGGAGAGCTCGTGCCTGAGTGCCTTCAGCGGACCGTTCTGGATGTCCCACAACGCCATCGAAATTCCCTGTGCGGCGAACGCCCGCGCCACACCGGAGCCGATACCGCCCGCCGCTCCAGTGATGATGGCCGTTCGGCCATGGAGTTCCGCGTACGTGGGATACACCGATCATTCCTCCGCGACGAACCCGGACTGCTTGACGATCGGTCCCCATCGGTTGAGATCAGCCTCGAACTGCCTGGCGAAGTCGCGCTGTGGCGGACCGCTTGGCGGCAGCGACAGCTTGGTGAGTCCGGCGATCACGTCCGGCTGCCTCAGGGCAGACTGGATCGCCGTCACCATCCTGGATACCATGTCCGCAGGCGTCCTGGCCGGCATGAACAGGCCGAAGTATTCCTCATTTTCCAGGGCCGGGAATCCCGCCTCGGAAACCGTTGGCACGCTCGGGACGGACCTCTGCCTGCCACTGGTCGCGAGGATCCGGAGCCGGCCGCTCGCCAAGTGGGGGATGTGGCTGGCGACCACGTCCACGGCGATCGGGATCTGGCCGCCCAACAGGTCCTGCGTGAGCGGCGCCCCTCCCTTGTAGGCGATGTGATTCAGGGGTACCCCGATGGCCCGTGCGTACATGAGGCCGAGAAAGTGCGGCGACGCGCCCGCAGCGGGTGAGCCGAAGGCAGCCTTATCGGGATTCGCCTTGACCCATGTGGCGTAGTCCGCCAGCGTCTTCACGGAGTCGGGGACGGCTGGGCCGACGGTGAACGCATATGCAGCGTGCTGACGGAGGTTACGGGCACGAAATCGCGCAGGGGATCGTAGGGAAGCTTGCGGTAGATGTGCGGGTACAGCGTGAGGATCGGTGCGGCAGACAGGAGCATGGTCATTCCGTCGGGCTCGGCGTTCTTGACGAACTCTGTGCCGATCCGACCGCCGGCGCCGACCCTGTTTTCAACGATGACGGTGCTGGCGTAGCTCGTGCGCAGGTGCGGCACCAGCATCCGGGCGATCGCATCGCCAGCGCCACCGGCGGGAAACCCCACGACGATGCGCAGGGTTTTATCCGATGGCGCGGGTGCGGGCTGTGCCCACGTGATCGTCGGCAAGGCGAGGGCGCCCAGCATCGAGCCTAGATATTGTCTGCGTTTCATGCATGTCTCCTTGGGGGTAGATTCGTGAGCGCGGCCCCGCTCAACCTGCCGGCTTCGAAATCGACTGGTACCAGCGCAGGACGTCCTCATAGGAGCCGCCGTTGCGCAGGCGCTCGTCGGCGCCTTGTTCTTTTTCATGCTGAGCCCGGGTTTTCTCCAGGATTTCGGCGGCCGACCCGGCGGCGATGACGACCACCCCGTCGAGGTCGGCGGTGATGATGTCGCCGGGTGCCACGGGAACGTCGCCTACCGAAATGACAGTGCCGTGCCAGCCAGGATGATTGGCCACGCCACCGCGCACGCAGATTCCGGCAGCCCAGACGGGAAACCCGAGTTCCCGGATGGTCGCGACATCCCGCACGGAGCCATTCGTCACCACGCCAGCCAAGCCGCGGTGCTTCGCGCGGATGGTGGCACTGCCGCCCCAGACCGTGCTGCGGTCGGTCCCACCACCATCGATGACCAGCACGTCGCCGGGTTCAGCCATCTCCACGGCCCGCATGAAAGCGAGCCCGTCACTGGGCCAGCAGCGCACCGTGAAAGCGCGGCCGAGCAGCTTGCACGCATCGCCAACTGGGCGGATGGCGGGCGACATGTCGCCGCGCTTGCCGGCGGCTTCGTAGATGGTTGCAGCGGCATAGCCGGCGAAATCGGAAGCGTGGATGGTTTTCATGGTCATGCGTGAGATGTCGATCGGATCGGCCGTTCACGCCATGTAGAAGCCGCCATTCGTGTCGAGCGACACGCCCGTCACGAAGGCTGCGTCGCGGGAAGCCAGGAAGGCGATCGCGAGGGCCTGCTCACTTGCGGTGGACATGCGCCCGAGTGCTGTCATCAGGCGTACCGAGGCCACCCGTTCACGGCGGCGCAGGGTCGCGGCGTCCGGTGTGCCCGCACCCGCCCGCATGTCGAGGCTGTCCCCGGAGCATCGGCGTGCCTACGCTGCCGGGACAGATTGCATTCACGCGGATGCCGTATGCGCCATAGTCGGACGCGAGATGCCGGGTCAGTCCGAGAAGGCCAGCCTTGCTCGCGGTGTAGGCAGGCGTGCCGTTCAGGCTGTAGAGGCGCCCGGCCATCGAGGAGACGTTCACGATGGCTCCGCGTCTTGCTCTCTTCATTTCGGGAAGCATGGCTTTGGCCATCAGGAATGGGCCGGTGAGGTTGACCGCGAGCACGCGGTCCCACCGTGCGAGGTCGACGCATTCGATGCCCTCGTCAGGGGCGACGTCCGCGAGACCCGCCACATTGACGAGTACCGTGGCGGGTCCGAACCGGTCGTAGGCGAGCTCCCGTACGCGGCGGGCTGTTTCCGGGTCGGCGACGTCGCCGTGAAGTTCACCGCACGCGGCGCCGTTGTCCGCGACCTGTGCTGCCGTCCGGGACGTATCGGCCACGTCAACCAGGATGATGTGTGCGCCTTCGGAAGCCAACTGCACAGCGGTCGCCTGGCCGATTCCGCTGGCTGCGCCGGTGATCACTGCGACCTCCCGCTCGAACCGTCGTGCCGATTTCTGCATGGGAGCGATTCTGGAAAGCAGTGCGGGGCGAGAAAGTCGATCGTCCGACAATCCGCGGCAGGGTTTTCCCGCGCCTCTCATGGAAGGAGACAGAGCACCATATCGGCGTCATAGGTGCGCCATGGCAATGATGCTCAGCTCCGACCCAAGCTTTTCGGCCGTCGAACTGCTGGACGCGTCCGACTGGTTCAACCTGCTCTCTGAAGCCGGCCGGGCTGCCGTGCGCGAGAGCGTTCGGGAGGTGCCCGTCGCCGCGGGTGAAGCGCTGTCCCACCAGGGAGATCTTCCCCATGCCTGGTGCGGTGTTCTGGAGGGCCTGATCAAGCTGTCATCCGTGAATGCCGAAGGGCGGGCCGTCACTTTTGCGGCGCTGGCCCCCGGCGGCTGGTACGGCGAGGCGACGATGCTTCGTGAGGCGCCCTTCGCCGTCGATGCGCTGGCCCTGCGTCCTAGCCGGGTGCTCATGCTGCCTGCGCACGTCTTCTTCGCGCTGCTCGAGGCGGAGTTCTCTTTCAGCCGTTACACCATGCGGTTGCTCAGTGAGCGCCTGCACTGGTTCATGGGCCATTGCCACGCGAACCGGGCGAGCGACACCCACGCCCGCGTGGTGCGCGCCGTCGTCGGGCTGTTCCAACCCGCCGCGTCACTGGCGGGTTTCACGGAATTGCGCATCTCGCAGGAGGAAGTGGCGAACATCGCGGGGGTTTCTCGGCAGAGCTGCAATAGCGCGCTGAAGCAATTGTGCGACGCCAAGGTTCTTGATATTGATTACGGAACGATGCGTCTCCTGGACGCGACTCGCCTGAGCAAGCTGGTCAGCGGCTGAACGGCGCCGCCCCGAGCACATCCACCCCCTCAACCCGCCGTCACGCTTGACTTCAGGAAGGTCTCCGCCACGAAAGCCTCATCCGTCGTCCGGACCTTTCTTCGGGTCCGGTGCGCGCCGCAGCTGAAGAAAGTCCCGAAGCGCGGCGCCGATCCCGGCGGCCTTCGGCACCTGGGTGCCCTTTGGGCCCGGTGGCCAGCCCTCGCGCTGGCGCACGCGGTCGCCGTCGGACTCCTCCGTCTGGTCATGGAACAGTATCTGCCGGGTGGGGAACGGAAGGTCGATCCCGGCGTCGTGCAGGGCCCCCGCCACCGCCTCGAGCACGGCGTCCTGGGAGACGAACACGTCGAGCTGGCGGGGCGGCTGGACCCACCAGCGCAGGCGAATGTTCACCGTGCTTTCGGCCAGCTCGACCACCAAGGCTTCGGGCGGGGGATCCGCCAGCACTTCGGGGATCTTACGGACCGTCGTCAACAGGATCTCCTTGGCCTTTGCGATGTCGTCACCGTAGCCGATGCCCACGTCGTATTGCAGTCGCCGCCGCTCGTTGGCCGTGTTGACAGTGACCGAGTTGGTGAACAGGTTGGCATTGGGAATGACCACGCGCCGTCCATCGTAGGTGCGGATGAATGTGGCGCGCGTCTGGATCTCCTCGACCGTGCCTTCGAAGTCGTTGACGATGATCTGGTCACCAATACGGAAGGGCTCGGAAAGCAGGATGAGGATTCCGGCGAGGAAGTTCTGCAGGATGTCCCGGAATGCGAAGCCGATCGCCACGCTCGACAAGCCGAGCACGCTGATCAGTTGCCCCGGGGTAAATCCAGGGACCGCCACAACCAAAGCCGTCAGCAAGCCAAGAAACAACGTGCCACCATAAGCCAGCCGCCCAAGTACCACGCCCAGGTTGCTGCGGCGGCCGCGCCGCTGCGCAAACGCGTGGGAGGCTGCGCGCACACCGCGCGCGGCAAACACGAACGCTATGAAGACGAGCAGGGCCACGGCCAGGTGTGGCAGACGCGCCGCGAATCCGGCGAGCAGTTCCTGCAGCGCCTCGGTGGTTTCGGAGAATGGCGTGTACATGCGGTGCGGCGGTTCGGTGCTCAGGCCGGACATTGCCGTCTGGTTCGCTTGCGGCAGGGCAGCATTCTTCGCACAAGCCGGTCGGACGGTAACTCCCGGACCGATCGCGCCAAGCAGACTGCCACGGCTCCCACTTCGGTGAATCCAAGGATCTGCTGGAAACCTGCTGCCTTGCGTGCTGCCCCACGTTGTGGCACTGAGTCGACGCCCGTGCCGGCGCTTCGGCAGCGTGGTCACGAGGTCGGAGAGCAACCAGCATAATGAATCACTTGTATGCCCTGATTGCGAATTTCCTTGCTTTCGCCTGCGCCGCGATGCTGGTGTGGTGGGCTGCGAAGCGACTCACCGGCCAGGCCGACGCGATTGCCGAGCGCACCGGGCTTGGGCAGGCGGTAGTCGGCTTTCTGCTGCTCGGTGCGGCGACCTCGCTTCCGGAAGTGGCCGTGTCGGTCAGCGCGACCCTGCACGGCACTCCGGAACTGACCGTCAACGACGTGCTCGGGTCGGCTGCGATCAACGTGCTCCTGCTCGCCCTCGCGGACATCGCCGTCCGACGCCACGCTCTGACTGCGCTCCAGGACTCGCCCAAGGTAGGGGTGATGGGTGTCTTGGGCATGATGATGATGGCGGTGGTGGCGGCCCAGGCGCTGAGCGGCGATGTGCTGCTGCTGGGTCTCGGCGCCTGGAGCTGGGCCCTGCTGGCCATCTATGTGTCGGCGGTGTGGATCCTTGGTCACTCGCATGCGGCGGAGGCTTGGCGGGCGAGGGCGCATTACGGCCGGCTCCGAGCCGCGCCCGGGGGCGGCGCCGAAGACACGCGGCCTCTCTCCCGGCTCATCGCAGGCGCGGCCCTGTCAGCCGCGCTCATCCTGGTGGCAGGCTACATCCTGACGCGAAGCGGAGAGTCGATCGCCCGTCAGACGGGCCTCGGTACAAACTTCTTCGGGGTCGTCTTCATGGCCGTTGCCACCTCGATGGCTGAGATCAGCACCGTGATCGCCGCCGTTCGACTGCGCCGCTACGAGATGGCGGTCGCGGACATCTTTGGGACCAACCTGTTCAACGCGAGCGTGGTCATCGTCCTGACCGATGCCCTGCACGGTGGAGGTCCGGTGCTGGCCGACGTCGGCCCCTTCGCCAGTCTTGCTGCGCTGCTCGCGCTGCTCATGACGGCAGTGTTCGTGATCGGCATCCTGGAGCGGCGGGACCGGACCGTATTCGGTGTCGGAATCGATTCGCTCGCGGTCATCTTGATGTATGGAGTTGGACTGACCGTGCTCTATGCCATGCGGTGAACCGATTTGCATCGTGAAGTCGAGCAACTCACCCTGGGTTCTCCGCTGGAGCTTGAAATCACGCGCCAGGTGAAGCGTTCCCATCTTTCAACAGCACGCTGATCGAGCCACTTCGCTCCAGGCGAGCCGCACGAACGCGGGTCAAGTCGTCGGTATTCCCGCTTTCACGCAGGGCGAGCATGAGGTCCCCTTCGCTGACGTGACTCTTGCGCATGTTGTCCCAGAGAATTCGGCCGTCCGACACCAGTAGCCGCGGCTCGCCCTTGATCCACCGGCCGAAGCGGTGGCTTCGGAACGCAAGGGCAGCGAGCAGGAAGTGCATCGCAACCAGTCCGAGCGAAGCCGCCAGGCTGGGGAAGAATGGGCTGGATCCCGTGATCGCGCGGCTCAGGACCGATCCGAGCATGATGGCCAGAAGGACGTCAAAAGCGGTCGACTTGCCGATGAAGCGTTTCTCGCCCAGGCGGACGAGGACGATGGCGAAGACGTAGACCACTAGCGCGCGCGCAAGCATGTGCCACCACTGCAATGCGGCTTGGTCCAGATCGAGTCCGAGCAGGTCAGGCACGGCAGCGCAGGGGGGCCAGCGGAATGGCTGTTCCCACGGGCAACAAGAAGCCGTACAGCATGTGCAGCGACGGGCACGTTCCCCGTAGGAGGAGTCTGCTATGTTTGTGCGCTGATTCGCCGCAGGTCGAATCGACGCATTGCCTGTGAAGTGGTCCCGTAGACTGCAGGTCACCGCCGCAACGGCACGGCCATACACCGATCTTCGATGCCAACCTCGACACTTCGCCGTCGACTCAGCCTGATGGTGCTTGCGACCATGGTGCCTCTGCTTGTCCTTGCGCTGGTGCTTGCCTGGCTGGGTTATCGGGCGGAGCGTGAGAGGGAGGCTGCGGCTACCTTGGGGATTGCCCGCAGCATCCTGATTGGCGTCGATCTGGAAGTCGAAAGGAGCATCGCGGGACTGTCCGCCTTGGCCGAATCCAGGTCCTTGTGTCTCGGCGATCTTGAGACCTTTCGCCAGCAATTGGTGAGGTTTGTCGCGGACCAGCATCCGGGCGCCAACGCGTTGCTGTCCATGCGCAACGGGCAGCAACTCATCAATCTGCTTGCCTCCCCCGGTCAGCCGCTTCCGGTACGCAGGAACCTGGAGCCGCTGGAGAGGATGTTCGGTGCCGGAAAGCCCGTCGTCTCGGATCTGTACGAGGGAACCTTCCAGCCGCGGGTCATCAGCATCGAAGTGCCGGTGCGCTGCGGTAACGAGATTCACTTCAACCTTGCCTTGGTGCCGAGATTGGCGAGGTATACCGAGCTGCTGGAAAGGCAGCGCGTGCCCGAGACTTGGACCGTCGTCCTCATGGACCAGCGAGGGGAGGCAATTGCGGAGCACGGCGCTCACGCTTCGCGGCTGGGTGTCGATACCTTGGTGAGCGGCAATCGACTCGACTTGAATTCGGATCAGGGCGTTGTCCTGCTGCCCATGGCGTCCGGTGATGCCGACGTGTTCTCCTACAGCCGCTCGCCGGCCACAGGGTGGACCGTCATGATTCAGCGACCTTACCAGGAGCTGCGATCAGAGTTCACGGTGAGAATGTTGCAGCTCATGTTGGGTGGCGCTGTTCTGGTCGGGCTGGCAATTGTCTCGGCGCTGCTCGTCAGTCGTTCTATTCTCCGCCCAGTGTCGTCACTCGGCCGGATGGCCGCACAGAACGACCCCGGGGATGCGCACGAACCTTCCGGCATCGTGGAGTTCGACACCGTCGCGGGAGCACTGCGGCACGCGATGCTGGAGCTGCGCCAAGCCGACCGCAACAAGGATGAGTTCGTCGCAACGTTGGCTCACGAGTTGCGCAGTCCGGTCAGCGGCATCAAGAATGCGCTGAGTGTGGTCCGATTCAAGGAAAGCCTGCACGCGCCAGGGGAGCGGGCCGTCCAGATCGCTGAACGGCAGCTGCACCAGATCGAACGCCTGATCCAGGACCTGCTCGATATCAGCCGCATCCGCCATGCCAAGACGACGCTCGACTTGCAGCCATTGGACCTGCGTGATGCGTTGCGAGACGCGGCGGACAGCAAGGCCAGCGTGCTGGAGGAGCGCTCGCAGCGGTTCCAATTCGAGTTGCCCCCGGATCCGCTGCCGATTCAGGGGGATCTGGTGCGCCTGACCCAGGTCTTTTCAAATCTGCTTGATAACGCAAGCAAGTACACGCCCGAGGGCGGGCAGGTCTGCCTGGACGTACAACCAGACGACAACGGCTGGTGCGTGACAGTGAGCGATTCAGGCCAAGGCCTGGAGCCCTCGCGAGTCAACCAGATTTTCGACATGTTCTGGCAGATGCCAGGTCCTGATGGACGCAGCACGCAGTCAGGTCTCGGCATCGGATTGTCTTTGGTCAAACGCCTGGTGGAGATGCACGGCGGGCGCGTCTGGGCTCGCAGCCAGGGCATCGGGTATGGGTCCCGATTCTCAGTCTGGATTCCGGGGCGGCTGGGAGCATGACGGTCTCGCTTTTTTTCCGGGAAGAATCTCGATACTGGATTCAGCGGCCCGAGAATGGCGGCGCGTCAGAATCACATCGATTTGGCACGTAGGGCACGGTTGCACGTGCGTGGTTGGCTCCTAAGCCATCGGCACGTGCGGGTCTTCCGCCGCCAAAGCCGGCGCCTTCGCCTGGGACGCCTTGCCGCCAGCGGAACGCGCGAGCATTGGACCGAACAAGCAGGTGATCAGGATGACGACCACCACCGCGTCCACCACTGTGCCGTCGATGGCCCCGATCCCACTGGCGGTGACCGTCACGGCAAGGGTGGCCGCTGCTTGCGGGGTGGTCAGGCCGATCATCAGAAGTCGCTCGCCCCGCCCGTAGCCGTAATGATGTCCGATGACCCAGGCCGCCGCGGACTTGGCCAGCAGCACCGCGGCGATCATTGCCGCGGCCATTGTCCAGACCTTGGGTTGCAGGAGCACGGACGCCTCGATGCGCATCCCGGTGTCGATGAAGAAAAAAGGGATGAACACCATCCGCCCCACGAATCCCAAGTGTTCGTGCAGATCAGGGCGTTTGCGGATCGACGGGTTCAGGCAAACGCCGGCGAGGAAGGCGCCAAGGATGGACTCGGTGCCAATCACCCGGGCCGCCGATGCGAGGACGAGCAGAACGACCAGCACGAACAGGGCCTTCTCTGCGCGCTGAATCTGCTCGCTGGCGAACATCCGCCGTGCGAGCCGTGGAACAACGAGCATCGCGACGGCGACCAGCACGGCCAGCAGCGCAAGGGGCTGCAGCCAGCCCCAGACGCCATCATTGCCCTGGCGGACGACCTCCACCAGGATGGCCAATGAAACAAGCGCCAGCGTGTCCGTGATCAAAGTTCCGCCAACGGCTGTGACGACCGCCTGACGCTGCATCAGCTGCATCTGCTGGACGACGGGATAGGCCACCAGGGTATGCGACGACAAAGCAGTGGCCAGCAGCAGCGCACCCGGCCATGAAAAATCGAGCCACCAGGCTGCCACCAGCACCGCCGCGTAAGTGATGGCGAAACTGAGCACGCCGAAGCCGGCTACCTCGCGGCGGTGCTTCCGGACGACCGAAAGGTTGATTTCGATGCCGGCAAGAAACATGATGTAGACCAGTCCGATCTCACCCATCAGTTCAGCGACTGGTTCGCGCGGCATCACGCCCAGTGCGCCGGGGCCGATCGCAACCCCGATCAGCAACAGACCGATCAGGCCCGGAAGCCTGAGGCGCTCGACTGTGATCTTTACCAGAAGAGCGGCAGTGACCAGCAGAGTGAACTGCAGGATATGGTTTTCTACTGGAAGAGAGAAGGACATCAGCTCGGAGCGGGTAAAAGGGCCTGCACCTCAGGAAGCTGTTCGCAACTGGCTCCCGCCGCAGTTCTCCTGAGAAATAGACGGTGCCGTCGTCGGTTGTTGAGTGGGGGTGTGCCTGATCACGCCGCCATGTCGCGGACACACACGCTTGGCAGGGAACACGCTGCGCAGCGCCAAAGGGCAGCATGCTCTGTGCGCGAGACAGGCACTGTAGGTGGGTGCCGACAGCACGCGCGTGGCGGGAAGAGAAGAATCCGTACTCACGCGCGCGTATGCCGGACGCTCGGCTCCGTTCTTCCGGTGGCCGCTGAGGCGCGCGCCCTCAGCCGCCGCTGCAGCGGCCAGCGACAGGACGGTTCCCCGGTTTCTTTGGGTGAATGAGGGAAAGAACAGTCCGATCGCCGGGCGAGATGTGGTCGGTGGTCACGCTGTCTCCGAGCACGAGGAGCACGCGTGCGCCGCGAATGTCGTTGAGCCGCGCCGGCGCCTCACGCGGCGTGGCATCGATCGGCTCTCCGAGCGGATCCCAGTCGATCCTGCCGGCGATCGCAAATGCGACCACGAGGGCAGGGGACATGAGATAGTTCGCATGGACTTCCGAATTGATGCGCCCCTCGAAATTGCGGTTGCCCGATAGGACGGCGCAGGCGACGAGCTGGCGCTCGGCCTTCACCATCGCGCTAGCGACGTCGCCAGACGCGACTGCCACTCTCACCGCGGGGGCCGACGTTCATAGTCTGCAACGGTGATGAGTGCGAAGGCCACGTGCATCAGGAGCGTGTGCACTCCTTGCGCCAACAGCATCCACGGAAAAAGGATGGGCGCAACAACGTGGTAGCTCACCAGGTAAATCGCTACGCCAACGGCGGAGCCGACGACGAAGCTCATGCCCGGCCCGGCTCGTTTGACCGGAACCACGATGGCGAGACCGAAAGCGACTGCAAGTGCCATGTGGACCGCGATGCCGATCAACACGGTACCTGGTGAGATGGGCAAGGAGAGGATGTTGGAACCCAGCAGCAGTCCCGCTATACGATGCGGAAGCGCCCAGAAGCTCGTCTGCGAGACTAGGGCGACCAACCCGGCCTCGATCGGGCCGTAGATTGCACCCGCAACAGCCCCCGACAGGGCGGCCTTCGCCCACCAACGTTTGGGCGCAAGGCTGCTGCTCGGCATGGGTGAATCGTGCGCGCAAGCGCCTGCACGGCCTGTCAGCCGATGTCCCAGTCGGCGATGCGTGAATGTGAAATACACGTCCGCAGTAAACGCCGGGGATCAAAATTTTGGTTCAAATACTCGCAGACGCGTTGCATCAACCGTTCAGACCGCCACGCGCCCCCGGAGAGCGCAGGTCTGCGATTTCAATGTGCATTGGGCCTAGTCATGAGTGACATGATGAATCTACCCGCAGAGCTGGCTGCGCAGCGCGCACTCCCCGGTGACAAGGTCATCGGGTGGAAGATCGCATCGGCCGCGCGCGAACAACTGCTGCAGAAATGGCCACCACGGTACAGCCGGGCTGTTGCCGATCACGTGACCTTGCGCGCGGGGGTTCAGCCCGGCTCACGGCTTCCGTCGGAAGTCCGCGGGACCATCCTCGGCCGCAGCGATGACGGGCTAGGCGTCGAGGCTCTGGTGGTTTCGATCGCCGGTTCGACCCGCCGTCCCGACGGCGGCACCTATCACATCACATGGTCGCTCCAGGACGGACGTTGCGCCAATGAAAGCAACGATGTCATTGCTCGGCATGGATGGACGCCCATCGAGCCTGCGCTGGTGATCGAGTTGCGACCGGAGTGTTTCTGACCGGGTGGTCGGTGATCGGGTCTCGTCCAGTGAGGGCATGCTGCCGAACTGACGGACGCGTGCTACATGATCAAGCCGCTTTATGGGCGCAGCAGCCGCACGACAAGGAACCGCACACGCGGCGACCTGAAGGACGTGCTGGCACGGGGCCGAGAACTTCCGCGCAGCCGCTGAAGAATTGAACGGTGTCGTCAATGCCTGTGGCGGCTAGCGTCAGGACAGCGGCAGCTTTCCGACGTCGAGCGAGGGGAGGCAGCCTCACGTCAGCCCGTGCTCGCCCGCAGGCGCGCGGCGGTGTTGCGCAGCTCGCCCAGGAACTGCTCGATCGCTGTCGTGCGCGTGAACTCCCCCGAAGGCAGGCTCACGTTCAAGGCCGCGATGGTGCTGCCGTGCCTATCGCGCACCGGCACGGCGAGACCGCAGATCGATTCGTCGAGTTCGCCGTCCACCCATGCATGCCCGTGCTCTCGGGCCATCAGGATCTGCTGGCGCAGCTTGTCACGATCGACCACGGTGGCACTGGTCAGTCGCGCGAGGCTCGCGGCCTGCAGGTACCGGTCCAGTTGCTCGTCATCCAGGTCCGCCAGCAGCACACGCCCCATCGACACCGCGTGCGCGGGCAGCCGGCTTCCGAGCGATGGACTCATGGGCAGGATGCGCTTCGCGTGCTGGCGCTGTACATAGACCAGCTCTTCCCCGTCGAGCACCGACAGGGCGCAGGACTGGCGGATGCGCGCGCACAGCTCCTCGAGCGCCGGCTGCGCGTCGCGCCAGTAGGGAAGCGAGTTGAGGTACGACAGGCCCAGACGCAGCACCCTCGGCGTGAGCCAGTAGCGTTTGCCATCCGAGCGCACGAAGGCCATGTCGATCAGCGTCATGAGGAATCGGCGCACGGCCGTGCGCGGCAGATCAACCGCTTCGGCAACCTGCGCCAGCGTCTGGCCGCCGGCTTCCTGCCCCAGGGCCTCGATCACCTTGAGGCCGCGCGCAAAGGTGCGCACAAAGCTCTCGCTCTCCGGTGTCGCCATGGATTTCCCTCGGTTGACAGCCGAAAACCGGCCATCCAATAATGACTAAAAAGCGGACGACAGTGACCGCCAGGCGGACATTTTAGCAAGCCTGCTCCTGGCCGTCCATCTGGCCGGGCGTTCATCAACTGCGAAGCATCCCTCATGACCGAGACCCCGTTCGAAACCGATTTCTGGAAGGACGCCGCGCTGCGCAAGACCTGGGAGCAGATCGTCCCCGGTGAGCCGCGCAGGACGCTGCCGTACACCCTCACCCTGGAAGCCATCCAGAAGTACTGCCGCGTCGTCGGCGACCTGCATCCGCTGTACTTCGATGAGGCCTATGCGAAGGCTTCGCCGTACAAGGGCCTCATCGCGCCACCGGCGATCCACATCCTGCTGATGTTCGCCTGCACCCCTGCCGACGACTGGATGCGCAGCCCCGGCACAGTGAACGCCGGCCAATCATGGAGCTACAACGTGCCCGCCCGGCCAGGCGACACCGTCCGGCTGGAAGCGCGCGCGCTGGACAAGTTCATCAAGAAGGACCGCTTGTTCGTCGTCCATGACAACGTGTTCTTCAACCAGCACGGCCAGGTGATCTGCTCCGGCCGGGGCTGGACCATCCGCCCCATGTGAGCCCGAAGGAACACGCCATGACCTACACCGCTCCCCGGCTCGAGACCGGCTACCGCATCACCGGCACGCCGTTCTCTCCGACGCGCGAATCCATCCGTGCATTCTGCGAAGCCTCGCTGGACTTCAACCCGCTGCATCTGGACGACGAATACATGAAGGGCAGCTTCGGCAAGACGCGTTTCGACGGAATCATCATGCACGGCATGAACAACTTCGGCGTCATCAGCAAGATGCTCACCGACTGGCTGTATCCACTGGGGGGCTTGCAGAGGCGCGTGGAGACCCGCTGGAAGCAGCCGGTCAAACCGGGCGACACCATCACCCCCTCGGCCGCGGTCACGTCCAGCCGCGACACCCAGAACAGCCGCTGGGTGATGCTGGACGTGGAGGTGCGAAACCAGCACGAGCTGGTCGTCGCCACCGGCGAGGCGATGGTCGAATTCCCGCTCACGGCCTGATTGCAGCGTCGGCGGCAAGCCCCGAGGCACCACGACACCCTGATCCCATCACTAGGAGACACGCATGCAGCTTCTCGGAAAAGCCTTTCGGATCGGCGCCATCGCCCTTGCCCTGCCCGGCCTGGGAGTCGTTGCGCCGCAGCTCGCGCATGCGCAGAGCTTCCCCACGCAGCCGGTGAAGATCGTCGTGCCCTTCCCGCCCGGTGGCACCACCGACATCCTGGCGCGCCAACTCGCCACCGAGCTGCAGGGCCGCTGGGGCCAGCCGGTGGTGGTCGAGAACCGCCCCGGTGCCAGCGGCACCATCTTCTCCGAGCAGCTCGCGCGCATGCCGCCCGACGGCAGCACGCTCATGCTCACCGCCACGCACCATGTGATCAACCCGGCGCTATACAAGAGCATCAAGTACGACACCCGCAAGGACTTCACCGCGCTCGCGCAGGTGGCCGCGGTGCCCAACGTGCTGGTGGTCCATCCCTCGTTCCCTGCCAGGACCACGAAGGAGTTCATCGACTACACCAAGGCCAATCCGGGCAAGGTGAGCTTCGGCTCCACTGGCACGGGGGGCGCCAACCACCTCTCGGGCGAGCTGTTCAAGTCCATGGCTGGCGTGAACATGGTGCACGTCCCCTACAAGGGCGCGGCGCCGGCATTGAACGACCTGCTGGGCGGGCAGATTCCGGTGATGTTCGACTCCATCCCCGGCGTCATCCAGCACATCCAGGCCGGCAAGCTGCGTCCCATCGGCGTGACCTCGGCCAAGCGCTCTGACGCCTTGCCCGACGTGCCCACCATTGACGAATCAGGCCTCAAGGGCTTCGAGGCCACGGCATGGTTCGGGCTCTACGCCCCCGGTGGCATGCAGCCGCAGCTGCGCGACAAGATCTCCGCCGACGTGGTGCAGGCCCTCCAGAGCCCCGCCATCCGCAGCCAGTTCGCCAAGCTGGGGGCGGAGTCGGGCAGCATGAACCAGGCGCAGTTCGCCAAGTTCGTCGATGCCGAACTGGACAAATGGGCCAAGGTCATCAAGGAAGCCGGAGTGAAGGTCGAGTGAGCGGCGCGAAAGACGAAACGATACCAGCGCCCGCTCGGCCCAGCGGGCCCAGCGCCCTGTCCCACCTGCGCGTGCTCGATCTCTCGCGCGTGCTCGCCGGCCCGTGGTGCAGCCAGAACCTGGCCGACATGGGCGCCGAGGTGATCAAGGTCGAGCGGCCCGGGCGCGGTGATGACACACGCGGATGGGGGCCGCCCTGGGTGGCCGCAGGCGATTCCCAGGGAGGCAGCCGCGACTCCACGTACTACGCGGCCGCCAACCGCGGGAAGAAGTCGATCACGCTGGACATTTCGGTGCCGGAGGGCCAAGCGGTGGTGCGCCGGCTGGCCGCGGTGAGCGACGTGCTGATCGAGAACTACAAGATCGGCGACCTCAAGCGCTACGGCCTGGACTACGCGTCGCTCGCGGCCATCAACCCCCGCCTGGTCTATTGCTCTATCACGGGCTACGGGCAGGACGGACCCAGCGCGCACAAGCCCGGGTACGACTTCGTCTTCCAGGCCCTGGGCGGGCTCATGAGCATCACGGGCGAGCGGGACGACCTGCCTGGCGGCGGTCCCCAGAAGGCAGGCATCGCCATCGCCGACGTCATGACCGGCATGTACGCCTGCATCGCGATCCTCTCGGCCCTGCTGCACCGCGACGTTTCCGGGCGGGGCCAGTACATCGACATGGCGCTGCTCGACTGCATCGTGGCACTGGGCGGCAACCAGGTGACCGGCTACTTCGCCACGGGCCAAGCGCCGCGTCGCTATGGCAATGCGCATGCGAGCCTGGTGCCCTATCAGGTGTTTGCCGTGGCCGACGGCGAGATCGTCGTTGCGGTCGGTAATGACAGCCAGTGGCAGCAGTACTGCGAGGCCATCGAGCGCCCCGACCTCGCGGCCGACCCGCAATGGTCCAAGGTCACGGGCCGCATCACCGGACGCCAACGGCTCGTGCCTGAACTGGCCCGCACCATGCTTACACGCACACGGGCCGAGTGGCTCGCGCGCTTGGAATCGAGAGGGGTCCCCTGCGGCCCGATCAACAATTACGAGCAGGTCTTCGAAGATCCCCAGGTGCGCCACCGCGGACTACGTGTCGAGGTGCCGCGGGCCGACGGCACCACCATATCCACGATCGCCAGCCCCTTACGCCTGACCGCCACGCCTCCGGTCTATGAGCGCGCGCCGCCGCCCTTGGGAGATTCCACGAATCAGGTGCTGGCGGAACTCCTGGGCATGGAGGCGCAGGAGATTGCGAGGCTTCGGCACGCCGCGGTGATCTAACGCCCTGAGCATCACGGCGCCAGTGGAACTGATGAACCGGAGCGCGGACGGATCGCACTTCAGCGCCTCGCCACAGCCGACCGGACCTTGGCGCCGGGGCGCTGGCAGCTGCCGATTTCAGGTGTGGACCTTCACTGGCATCGACATCGGCGCGATCGGCACAGTCTTCCACAAGGCCTCGGTGAGCCGGCTCGCCTTGTCATCGGTGAGCCCGTGGGGTTGTCCCTGGACCACCACCACCCGCCAGAACTCGTGGCCGTGCTGGCGCACCTCCACCCGAGTGCGTGCCTTGGCGAGCCCGATGGAGGTGGTCGCCTCCGCGCGCCAGGACTCAATCCCGTCTTTGTGAACCAGGCTACCGCCTCCCTTGAACTCCAGGCCCGGGGACATCGCCTGGGCGAGGTTGACGCCGTAGTCGCTCAGCCCCACGTGGATGGGAGCGCGCTCCATGGCGATGATGACCATTGCGGTTTTTGTCCCATCCGTGAATACGTGAAGGGGGTCACCTTGCGCGTTCTGCTGGATCTCATGTGTCCACTCCCCAGGAACGTGGGCCGAAACCTGAGTCGCCGGATTCTCCCAGGGGTAGGCAGGCCTCTGTGCCGCTCGAGCAGCGTCCATGCCCGCCGTTTGGGAGATGACTTGAAGCGTGACGTGACCGGCAAAGGCCAGGATGCAGATCACGGCGATGCCGAACTTTCGCTTCGTGGTCAGCGGAATTGCAGTGACCTCGATGCCCATCGCCCGGTCGTAGGTCGTGGGCTCCTTACGGTCCAGGCGCCTGGCTTGAAGAGAGCCGCAGATCATGGTGATCAACGGGACTCCAAAGGCCAGGCCGACGGCCCACAAGCGGGCGCCGCGCACAAGCCAGTCACGGGCTGACATTCGCGCGCCGCCGATTTTATTCAGTCGCACCCCCAGGAGCTTCTTTCCCGGGGTGGAGCCAAACAGCATCCCGGCCACGGCTTCGACAAGCAGTACCAGCGGGAGCAGTGCAATGCCGAGCACCCAGTCCGAGTACGGGGCGGCAATCGAGCTGAGCGCGTCGAACGGCGCCCATTGCCGTGCCCCGGTCAATTCCAGGAGCATGCCCAGTGCCACGTAGCCCAGGAAGATGTCCAGGCTGCGCGCAAGGAAGCGGCGCCAGGTGCCGGCAAAGATGAGTTGCCCCGATGAGAGTTTTCCCGCGACCTCCGGTTGGGTTCCCGACTGACGGGCGGTACTAATCATGGTTCGCACAACAGTTCTCCTTTATGCGAACTGTGTTCCACGAGACTCGTCCCGCCCAGTGTGGAATTCCGAACCTCGAGGCAACCGGTGAGGAGCACACGAGCCGCGCACAGGTTCATTGATGCTCTCCTACGCCTTATGCACAGCGGCTCCGACCTCGGGGACAACCCAGAGGCGCCAAATGTGCACCTTCCCATGAAAGGAGCACCCGATGCCCCCCAAAGCCTGGAGCGACAAGCGCGAGCGCCAGTACGAGCACATCAAGGAAGGCTACGAGAAACGCGGAAGATCCGAGGGGACCGCGGAAGAAATTGCCGCGCGCACCGTGAACAAAGAGCGGGCCCAGCATGGTGAGTCTCGCCATGTCAGTGCCTCATCCCTCAACGACATGCCGGCTTCGAAGCGTGGCGGCCAGCGGTCGCACCGGGGCGAAGGAGGGCGCACGCGCGAGCAGCTCTATGAAGAGGCGAGGCGCAAGGGTATTCCTGGGCGCTCCTCCATGAAGAAGGACGAACTGCAGCGAGCCGTAGACCGCTGATTCGGCAGAAGGCCTGCCGTTGCAAACCGCGCCTGTGCGTGGGGGTTGATTGGACTGGCGAGCGTGTGACTCCTGCGTCGGTCTGCAGCCGCCGCCCCAACACCGCTCCAGCTGCGACTGCTCCTCGGCCAGTCAGTGCGATCCCGCCGATCCGTGACGCCGCTCACGCCAGCGGCGGCGCAGATTGACCCACTTTCGCTCCAGCCACAAAGCCATTTTGGCGACCGGCTTGCGTAGAGGTGGGATGTCCTGCGCCACCAGGAGCAGGCCAATGGGCACGAACTCGATGCCCAGGAACGGCACGACGGGTCCAAAGAGGTTCGCAGCAATCAGGACTAGCCCCAGTGGAAGGCGCACCCACTTGCCTTTCGGATCGCGCAGCCATTGGATGGCGCGCGCCAGGCGGTCGGGCACCTCCTGCTCCAGTTCGTCGAAGGCTTCGTCGAGACTGGCCTGGCCGCGGTCTCGTTCGGAGTGGCTCTTCATGGTCTCGCCCCATACATGGATAGAAGCTATGGTCTTGGAAGGCAGGCACGGGCCCGCGTAAGTGCATGGCGGGCACGCGTGTCGGAGGTGGGTTCGGCCTGTGCATAGGCATCGAGCTGCTGGCGCAGGTTGTTGGTGGTGTGCTAGTCGTCCTGCGTGATCACCACAAGCTTGTGGTGCCCACCACCAGCTGCGGGTAGAACGCAGTGAGCTCCTTGAGTTGCTGCCGGTCCTTCGGACAGAAGAACCTGCGAATCAGCTGCACCAGCATGGGCTCGCCGGATTGCAGGTCCGACAGCCGGCAGGGCGTTTTGGTGTGGTCGGGGAGAAAAAAGTCGGGGAAGGGAAGTCATCGGCATGTTGTTCCCTTCAGGGGAGTGGGTCATGGACCAGCGAAGCGGCTGCTCGTTTCGAAGACGAGGTTCCGGAGTCAGCGGGTGGCCAGCCACAAACTGCAACAGTGCACTCGTGCATCCACCGCGTATGCCAGAATGAAAATCAAAGGCGCACTGTTGCGGCGGGCCCGCGGGCGCGGCCGTCCGCAGCCAAACGAATACAGGGCAGGTGCAATGTCGCAGATGGCGTTCGGTGTGATCACGGTCGTGCAGGAGCACCGCTTCGAGTTGCTGGCCGAGGACGGCACGCGCCGCCGCTTCACGCTCGCGCATGGCGCGCCGCTGGGCTGGAACGAACTGGTGAACCTGGAACGCGATGGCGCCCGCGTCGCCGTACGGCACGAAGCCGCACGCCCTGGCAGCACGAGCCTTCCCGCCCAGGCGTTATGGCGCCTGCAACCCGCCGATCCGGAAGGACCGTCATGAAACGCATCAAGCCGCCGCTCACGGGCCGCATTAAGAGCTTTGTCCAAAGCTGGTCGCTGCCGCGGCAGCTTGCCGGCCAGGACGGTACCGCCGAGGCGGCCCGCAGCCCTGCTTCAGAACAGTTGCGTCCTCGCTTGGAGCAAGCCGACGCGGTCGGCACCGCCATATGCCCGTACTGTGCAGTCGGCTGCGCCTTGCGTGTGCACGCCAAGGCGGGTCGCATCATCCACATCGAAGGGGACTCCACCAGTCCCATCAACGAAGGCACGGTGTGCCCGAAAGGCGCCGCCACCTTCGGCTGGGTGACGAGCGAGCGCCGGCTCAACCACGTGCTGTACCGGGCGCCGTATTCGGACCACTGGGAGCAGCGCCCGCTGGAGTGGGCGATGGACCGCATTGCAGAACGCGTGAAATCGACCCGCGACGCCACCTTCGTCGAGAAGCTACCCGATGACACGGTGGTGAACCACACGTTGAGCATCGGCTCGCTGGGCGGCGCCACGCTCGATAACGAGGAAAATTACCTCATCAAAAAGCTGTTCAGCGGAGGCCTGGGGATGGTCTGGGTGGAGAACCAGGCACGAATATGACATAGCGCCTCGGTGCCCAGTCTGGGTGCCTCCTTCGGTCGCGGCGCGGCCACCCTGCCGCAGTGGGATCTTGCCCGTTCGGACTGCATCGTCGTGATCGGCTCGAACATGGCGGAGAACCACCCGGTCGCTTTCCGCTTCGTGCTGCAGGCGAAGGACCGCGGCGCGACGCTGATCCACGCCGATCCGCGCTTCACGCGTACGTCGGCGATGATGGACATTCACGCGCCGTTGCGCGCGGGCACCGACATCGCGTTCCTCGGCGGGATCATCCGCTACATCTTGGAGAACGATCTCTGGTTCCGGGAATGGGCGCTGGCCTATACCAACCTGTCGACCATCATCGACGAACGCTTCCGCGATTCGAGCGAGGGCGACGGCCTGTTCTCCGGCTGGCAGGCTCACGAGCGCCACTACGATTTTGAGAGTTGGCAGTACCGCGGCGTGGCGGTGCCATCGGCGCTCGCGGAGCATGACGTCAACATGACCGAGTCCTTCGCGGAGGAGAGCAAGCGCCTGTCGCACGAGCGCCCGCCTGCGCGTGATGAGACCTTGCAGCACCCGTTCTGCGTCTACCAGATCCTGCGGCGGCACTACGCTGCCTACACGCCGGAAAAAGTGGAGGAGATCACCGGCTGCCCCCGCGAGACCCTCGTGCGGGTGGCCGAGGCGCTGGCGCGCAACTCCGGGCGGGAACGCACCAGCGCCATTTGCTACGCGGTAGGCCTGACGCATCACA
Organism: Ramlibacter sp.; assembly: GCA_036733845.1. Lineage (GTDB taxonomy): Bacteria > Pseudomonadota > Gammaproteobacteria > Burkholderiales > Burkholderiaceae_C > Ramlibacter. The sequence goes on along the minus strand of DAIMZU010000003.1, from coordinate 929 downwards.
CCAATGGCGTGCAGATGATCCGGGCCACCGCCGTGCTGCAGGGGCTGCTGGGCAACGTCGGGCGTCCCGGCGGGGGCATCCTGGCGCTCCGCGGGCATTGCAGCATCCAGGGCAGCACCGACATTCCCACGCTCTTCGACCTGCTGCCCGGCTACCTGCCACACCCGCAGGCCTACAAGCAGCACGACAAGCTGGCCGACTACCTCGACTCCGAGCAGACGCCCACAGGGTGGTGGTACCACTTTCCCAAGTACGCGGTCAGCCTGCTGCGCGCCTGGTACGGCGCGCACGCCCGCGAGGATAACGAGTGGGGCTACCAGTGGCTGCCCAAGAACGTGGGCGACCATTCGCAACTCCCGATGACACTGGCGATGCGCGACGGCCTGATCCGCGGGTTGTTCGTGCTGGGACAGAACCCGGCCGTGGGCGGCAGCAACGTCAACCGCATCGTCGACGAGGGCTTGGCGGAACTCGACTGGCTGGTGGTGCGCGACTTCACCGAGACCGAGACCGCCGCCTTCTGGCATGACGGCCCGGCGGTGCGGGAAGGCCGCCGCCGGCCCGCCGACATCGCCACCGAGGTCTTCCTGCTGCCCTCCTCCCTGGCCGCCGGCGAGAAGGAAGGCAGCTTCACCAACACCCACCGGCTGCTGCAGTGGCACGACCAGCTGGTCGATGCGCCGGGCGACAACCGCTCCGACCTCTGGTTCGTCTACCACCTGGGGCGGCGCCTTCAGGCTCTGTATGCCGACAGCCCTTCCCCGCGCGACGACGCCCTGCGCCACCTCACCTGGGACTACCCGATGCGCGGCGAGCGCCGGGAGCCCTCGGCCGAGGCCGTGCTCCAGGAGATGAACGGCTACACCTGGCCCGAGCGCAAGCTCGTGGCCAGCTTCAACGACCTGAAAGACGACGGCTCCACCGCCTGC
>DAIMZU010000002.1:6011-30253 GCA_036733845.1 Ramlibacter sp. | reverse complement strand
ACCCGGATCGCGGCGGAAATTGCCGCCCAGCCGCCCTTGCCGTGGGGGGTGGATGGCGTGCAGCCATCGGCAGCCTGACCGGCCTGGGGTCTGCCAGCCGAGCCTTCCTTCTCAGTCTGCCAGGCGCCTGCGCGCAAAGTCGACGTACCAGCCCAGGCATTCCGGATTGGCCATGGCGTCCTTGTTGAGGACTTTTTCCGCGGGCTGTCCCAGCAGCAGCTTCTTGATGGGAAGCTCCTGTTTCTTGCCGGAGAGCGTTCGCGGAATCTGCTCGACCTGCACGATGTCGTCGGGCACGAACCGGGGCGACAGCGCCTGGCGGATGGCATCGTTGATGCGTTTTTTCATCCCGTCGTCCAGTGCCACGCCGGGGCGCAGCACCACGAAGAGCGGCATGTAGCTCTCCCGGCCCAGGTATTCCAGGTCCACCACCATGGAGTCGAGGACTTCTGGCAGCGCCTCGACTGCCGCGTACAGCTCGCTGGTCCCCATCCGGTGGCCGTGCCGGTTGATGGTGGCGTCGCTGCGGCCGTAGATGATGCAGGTGCCGCTCGCGGTGATCCTGAGCCAGTCACCGTGGCGCCACACGCCGGGGTACATGTCGAAGTAGGACCCGAGGTAGCGCTGATTGCCCGGATCGTTCAGGAAATAGAGCGGCATGGACGGGATCGGCCGCGTGCAGACCAGTTCGCCCACCTCGTCGATCACGGGTTCGCCCCGCTCGTTCCAGGCTTCGACTGCGCAGCCGAGCATGCGGCACTGCATCTCGCCGAACTTCTGCGGCATTTCGCGGTTGCTGCCGATGAACGCGCCCGCCAGGTCGGTTCCGCCGGAGAGGTTGACCCACCACATGCCGGGTGTGCCGATGCGCGCGAACTGATCGGTCATCCACTGCTGCACCTCCGGCGCCAGCGGCGAGCCCGTCGTCCCCAAGGCGCGGACGCGTTGCAGGCCCGGCACCCGTCCGATGTCCACGCCAGCTTTCATGCAGTTGGCGTAGAAGGCCGCACCCGCGCCGAAGAAGGTGGCGCCTGTCTCCGCCGCGAAGCGGAACAGCGTCAGCCAGTCCGGGGCCTCGCGGGAACCCCCGGGGTTGCCGTCGAAAATGCAGCAGGTGGCCCCCACCAGCAGTCCCGAGGCCTGCGCATTCCACATGATCCAGCCGGTCGAGCTGTACCAGTGGAAGCGCTCGCCTATGCTGTTCGGGTCGTAGCTGGCACCGAGATCGCCGTGCAGCCCCAGGTGGGCCAGGTACACCAGGATGATGCCGCCGTGCCCGTGCACGATGGGTTTGGGCAGGCCGGTGGTGCCGCTGGAATAGACGATCCACAGCGGATGCTCGAAATCGAGCCATTCCGGCTCGAAAGCGTCGACCTCGGCGCCCTCGCGCGCCACGGCCTCCTCGAGCCAGGCGTCGGCCTGCAAAAGGGAGCCGCCCAGGCTCCGCACGCCCAGCAGGTGCTGTACCGTCGGCAGGGCCGCCCGCATCTGGGCGACCACGTCGCTGCGGTCCAGACCCTTGTGGGCGTAGGTCACGCCGTCGCAGGCGATCAGCACCTTGGGGGAAATCTGCCGGAACCGATCGAGGACGGCATTCGTGCCCATGTCCGGTGAGCACACGCTCCAGACCCCGCCCAGGCTGGCCACCGCCAGGAAGGCGACGATGGCTTCGGGCACGTTGGGCAGGTAGGCGGCCACCCGGTCGCCTGGCTGCAGGCCCTGGGCCTTCAGGTGCAGCGCCAGCGACGCCACCTGCCGGCGCAACTCGGGCCAGGACAGCTCCCGGTTCCGTCCTTTCTCGTCCCGGGCGATGATGGCGGGGTGGCCCGCGGCGTGGGCGGCGTCGGCATGGCGCAGGACTTGGCGCACATAGTTGGTGCTCGCGCCCTCGAACCAGCGCGCGCCGGGCATCGGTACATCTTTCAACACGGTCCGTACCGGCGTCGGCGACTCGAGGCCGAAGTAGTCCCAGATGCTCTGCCAGAAGGCGGGCAGGTCGCGCACGGACCATTCCCACAGGGCAGGGTAGTCGTCGAAGGCGAGGCCGCGGTGCTGGCGCAGCCATTGCCGGTACAGCCGCATCCGGGGAACAAAAGGTGGGGTGCTTTCCATGGGAGGCAGCGTAGTGTCGCCTTGGCGCGTGCCACCGGGGGTTTTTACGAATGTCGGATGGCTGGCTGGCCTGTTCAATGCCATCACGGAAGCCGTCCCAGGACACGCGATGAAACGACGCGGCTTCGGCGAGTGCCGCGGCGAAGTGCTGCCGGCGCCCGCCGCCTGAGAATCTGGGACAGAATCAACAACAGTCCACTGGAGAGACCATGCAACGTCAACGCCGCCTTCTGCTCAACGCCGCCTCCGCCTCGCTGCTCGCGACTGGCCTGTGGGGTTGCGCACAGGCCGAGAAGAAAGAGGAATTCAAACCCGTCGTCGGACAATCCGGCAAGGACGTCATCTGGGTGCCCACGCCGGACGAGGTGGTCCAGCGCATGCTGGACATGGCCGAACTGCGCTCCGGAGAGCGGGTCGTCGACCTGGGCTCCGGCGACGGCAAGATCGCCATTGCCGCGGCCAAGCGGGGCGCCCGCGCCCGCGGCATCGAGTACAACCCGGACATGGTCACGCTGTCGCGCCGCAACGCGCGCGACCAGGGTGTGCGCGTGGACTTCGAGCAGGGCGACATCTTCAAGGCCGACTTCACCGAGGCCGACGTGATCACCCTGTACCTGCTGCCAACGCTCAACGAGCGCCTGCGTCCCATCCTGCTCGACATGAAGCCGGGCACCCGCGTCACCTCGCACCAGTTCCGCATGGGCGACTGGCAGCCGGACCGCACCGACGAGCTCTCCGGCCGCGAAGCGCACCTGTGGATCGTGCCGGCCAAGGTGGCGGGCACGTGGTCGGTGCGGGTCGGCGACGACGCGCCGATCCAGCTTGAACTGCAGCAGCAGTTCCAGAAGCTGCAAGGCCATGCGACGGTCGGCGGCAGTCGGGTGGCACTGGCGCAGCCGCAGCTTCGCGGTCCGGCCATCCGCTTCGAGGTCCCCTCCGGCAGCGGTCCACTGCGCTTCGAGGGCACGGCCGATCACCAGGGGCGCATGCAGGGCACGGCCACGACGGCCAGCGGGCAGCGCCGGCCGTTCAGGGCGACGCGTTCCTGAAGTCGAGCCGGCGCGTCATCATTCCTGCCTGGCCGCCCGCTCCCGGGTGATCTGCCGGCAGACGTTCGTGCCGGTGACGGTCAGCTGAAGTGCCCCGCCGCGCCACTCGAGCCAGTCGAGGGCGACATAGCCTTCGATGTAACCCTCGGGAATGGCGCTCGCCTCGCATCGTCGAAGCTGTTCGACGGTGGGCAGCAGCGCTTCGATCAGCGCCTCTCTGGGCAAGGCCGGCGACGGGCGCTGGGACGTCATGGTGGGCTCCCGGAAGACATGGGCCACCTTACCACCTTCGGCCCCCGCCTGGTGCCGGACGGACCGAGGTTAGCGCCTCAGGGCGTCGTCCGCAGCGGCCGGAAGAACTCGCGGATCTCGTGCGCCAGCAATTCGGGTTGTTCCATGGCGGCGAAATGGCCTCCACGCTCGGCCATCGTCCAGCGCCGGATGTCGCTGTACGTGCGCTGCGCGACCGAGCGCGGCGGACGCAGGATCTCGCGCGGAAACTCCACGTAGCCTGTCGGCACGTCGACCGTCTTGCCGAGGGGGATGGGCCAGGGCCGCTGCATCCGGTAGTAGTAGGGCCACAGCGACGAGCCGATCGCGCCGGTGGCCCAGTACAGGGTGATGTTGGCGAGCATCTCGTCCAGGCCCACGGCGCTGGCCGGGTCGCCGTCGTTGTCGGTCCAGCGATGGAACTTCTCGACGATCCATGCGGCGAGTCCTGCGGGTGAATCGGTCAGCGCGAAGGCGAGCGTCTGCGGACGCGTGCCCTGGATCCACTGGTAGCCTGTCTCTTCCTTCAGGAACTGCGCCAACTCGCCCGCAAACCGCTGCTCCGCCTCGTCTTCACTTTTCAGCATCTGGGGGTCGCGACGCACCGCGAGGAAGTTGAGGTGGATGCCGAGCAGCCGCTGCGGGTGCGTGTACCCGAGGCGCGAAGTGATGAAGCCACCCCAGTCGCCGCCCTGCGCTGCGTACCGCTCGTAGCCGAGCACCTCGGCCATGAGGGTGGCGAACACCTCGGCCATGTCTTCCACGCCCATGGCCGCCTGCCCGGGCTGCCACGAAAAGCCATAGCCGGGCAAGGACGGGGCGACCACCGTGAACGCGTCGCGCGGGTCTCCGCCGAAGCGGGCCGGGTCGGTGAGCAGCGGAATCAGCCGGCGGAATTCGAGGACCGATCCCGGCCAGCCGTGAGACAGAAGCAGCGGAACCGGTGCCGGGCCGCGCCCCGGCTCATGGATGAAGTGCAAGTCGATCCCGCCCACGTCCGCCTTGTAGTGGTGGAAGGCATTGATCTGCGCTTCGTGGGCCTGCCAGTCGAATCGGGTGCGCCAGTGATCGACCAGCCGCTTCATGTAGCTGGCGCTCGTGCCGGCCTGCCATTCCGGGGGATCTGCGGGCGCGTCCGGCCAGCGGGTTCGCGCGAGCCGCTCGCGCAGGTCGTCGATCACGTGCGGGCTGATGTTCACGCGAAAGGGGCGGGGCTGCGTCTGCGAGGGATTCATGGGCCTGTCCTTTGTGCTCAGCCCCGGACCTCGTACACCCCCAGCTTCCGGTGCAGGGGAGATTCGTCGGCCATGAACAGGAACGCCGGCTGGTCCGCCGACAGGTTCCGCAGCGTGACCGCCGTGTAGCCCGGCGCGCAGCAGGTGTCGGCTTCGATGAGGCGGAAGGGCCCGCTGCCTTCGACGGTGACCTCGGCCTGCCCCTCGATCGTGTGGAACACCTGCGCCGGCGAGCGCGCGGGCAGGCGCAGCGACTGGCCCGGGCGCAGCATCAGCGCATAGAAGCCAAGGATGTTCTCCACGTCCTCGCCGGTCTCGGGATTCACGTAGGTGACTTGCACGCACTCGAGGTCGCCGCGGTCCTGCGCCAGGCTCAGCAGGGCCGCCCGTGCATCGCCCCAGGGATAGCGCAGCATCGGGTAGCGCCGGTCCGAGCGCTGGAACACGGGCGTGGGCGCGATACCGCCCCGTGCGTAGGCGCGGTCGCCGCGACCCGGCTTGACGGCCTGGCGTTCGCCGTTGATGTGATAGCTGGCTTCCATGTAGTAGACCAGCGGCAGGTCGAGCACGTCCAGCCAGACCACCGGCCGGTCGCCCTCGTGGCCGTGTTCATGCCACAGCCCCGTCGGCGTGAGGATCAGGTCGCCCCGGCTCATGAGGCATTTCTCGCCGTCCACGTTGGTCCAGGCGCCTTCGCCCTCGACCACCATGCGCACCGCGTTCGGCGTGTGGCGGTGGCTGGGGGCCCACTCGCCCGGCAGCAGCAGTTGCATGCCCAGGTAGATGGCGGCGCTGGCCTGCATTTTCTCGAGCCCGTGCCCGGGATTCGCCAGCACCAGCACGCGCCGCTCGGCCTTCTCGATGGGCGTGAGTTCGCCTGCCTGCAGGAGCAGGGGCCGGACCGCTGCGTAGGGCCAGTGGGTGGCGCGGGTCTGCCGCGTCGGCACCTGCGGCGGCAGCACGCCGCGCAGGCTGGGCCACAGCGGCACGAGGTTGAGTTTCTTCAGTTCGTCACGGTAGGCCTGCGGCAGGTCTTCCAGGCGTCCGAGTTCCTGCATGATCAACTCCTTTCGTGGGCGCCGGATCCGTCCAGCGCGAGGAAGACACGCCCGCCTTCGATGCGGACGGGGTAGGTGCGGATGTCCTCGGTCAAGGGCGCGCACAGCGCCTTGCCGCTGCACACGTCGAAGCGGCCCTGGTGCAACGGGCATTCGATCTCGCGCCCCTCGAGGAAGCCATCGCTCAGGCGCGCCTGCCCATGGGTGCAGGTGTTGTCGGTGGCATGGACCTCGCCGTCGACCTCGTACAGCGCGATCTCGCGCCCCCGCACCGTGACGCCGATGACGTCCCCCTCGGGGACATCCGCGACGGCCGCCGCATCGAACCATTGCCCGGACATGCCTTCGCTCCTCAGATGGGGTAGATCACGGAATTGGCGATCATCTCGCTGTCGTACACGCACAGGCGCGACTGGAATTTCAGGCCTTCGGGCGTCCGCACGACCTGGTCACGGTAGAAGCCGGCGCTGAAGACCGTGGAATCACCATCGTACTTGGTGCGGATGACCGCGTAGTTGGCCTCGCAGCGAAGCCGCTGTCCTTCGTCCTCGACGGCCAGGATGCGCGGGGTGCCGACGATGTGCCGCTGGTAGTAGGGGTCGTGGTAGAGGGTTTCGCGCACCCCGTAGACGCGGTCCTTGATCATGGCCTTGCTCTCCAGCGCCAGCAGGCACAGCGGCAGCCCCTGCTCGAAGTTCTCGCGCGGCTGCAGCCGGTAGGTGCCGCTGTCCACGAAGAACTCGGGCCAGCGGTCCCACTCGGCCGAGTCGCACACCATGGCGTAGTCGCTGTACAGGCTCAGCAACTCGAAGTAGGTCTTGAAGTCGGTCACGCTCACTCCCCCATCACCTTGCGCCAGTAGGCGTACATGCCGCGGATCAGCGTCTCGGTCACCATGTGGTCGGCATCGCCGATCTCGTGGCCGCCCATCTCGATGAGCGTGCGGTGCGCGGGCTTCTGTTCGAAGCCCTGCTGCGACCATTCGATCACCTCGCCGTCGTCGGCCGACACGAAGCCGGCCGGCCCGAACAGGTTGGCCTGGATCAGCCGCCGCTGCTCCATTTCGGGGCTGTCGTCCTCGAAGCCGAAGTGGGTCCACACGAAGTCGAAGCTGTCGTGGCCGGCAGGCTGGATGTGGCGCATCGACACGCTGTTGACCTGCTGCTGCACGATCAGGCTGGGGAAGATGGTGGTCATCACCGCGGTGGGGCCGCCCCACCAGGGCTCGGGGACGATGTCGAGCAGGCGCGGGTCGTTGAGCTTCATGGTCTCCTTGAAGCTGTCGACGCCCGAGACGACCTCGGCGTTCCTGCCGCCCTGGCCGCGGGTGGAAATCATGGCCGCATGGCGGAAGTGTTCGTCCATCTTCAGCTCCGACTTGTTGTCGGCGCGCCAGAGGCCGAAGGTCGAGAACCAGGCATGCAGCAGGCCCGGGTGGTAGGGGTCCTTGATGTTCTCCTGCATCAGCTTCCAGTTGCCCGGAATGCGCTGGCGGCGATAGCCCAGGACCTTGAGCTTGCGGCCATTGAAGACGCGGTCGAAGTAGTGGAGGATGGTGGGGCCCAGGAAGTCCTCGAACGGCTCCACGTCGTGGTCGAAGGAGGCGAACACCACGCCACCGCGGACGGCGACCTTGAGCTTGGTCAGGCCATGCTCCTCGACCTTGAAGTCCTTGGGCATGCCGCCGTTGACCTTGCCGTCCTGCTTGACGCCCCGGCGGAAGGGAACGCCCTGCAGGTCCCCCTTGAGGCTGTAGTTCCACTGGTGGTAGGGGCAGAGGAAGTCCTTGGCGTTGCCATGCCGCTCGCGGCAGAAGCGCAGGCCGCGGTGCGCGCAGACGTTCTCGACCACATTGATGCTGCCGTCGGTATCGCGCACCATGATCACCGAACGCTCGCCGACCGCGGACCGCCGGAAGTCGCCGGGGTTCGGGATCTCGGCTTCCAGCCCGACATAGCACCAGTGGCCCGAGTAGAACAGCCGGTCCAGTTCACGCCTGTACAGGTCTTCGCGCGTGTAGGCCCAGAACGGCACGCGGCTGGTGCCATCTCCCGGCCATCGCGGGTCCTTGGGAAACACGGTGGGGGTGTCGCTCATCGGATCGTCTCCATCGTTTCAGGGGGGGCGGCTCAGACGCCGCCAGGATAGAACGCATCGGCGTGGATATGCGATGGCTCGATGCCGGCCCGCGAGACCCGCAGTTCGAGTGCCTCGACCAGCGCCGGCGCGCCGCACAGGTAGGCGCGCCACCCGGCCAGGTCGGGCAGGTCCTGCGCGATGGCATCGGTGACCAGACCCGTGCGCAGCCCGGGCGCCGCGGGTCCGGTCGCCACGACAATCTGCACCTTGAGGTTCCGGTAATCACGCGCCATGCCCTGCAGGCGATCCGCGTCGTACAGGTCCTGAAGGCTGCGGACCCCGAAGTACAGGTGGATCGGGTTGGTCATGCCGCCCTCGAGGGCGCCGCGCACGATGGAAAGCACCGGAGCCAGACCGGTGCCGCCACCTACGCAGAGCATCGGTCCGGTGTGCTTGCGGCGCAGGTAGGCGGTCCCCAGCGGACCGCTGATGCGCAGCGCGGCGCCGACCTTCAGGTGGTCGAACACGTGATCGGTCACCCGGCCGCCGGCCACCCGGCGGATCTGGAATTCCATTTCTTCGTCGCCCGGCAGGCCGGCCATCGAATAGGGCCGGACATGATCCGGCGTGAACTGCACGCTGGCGTACTGGCCGGGGGTGTAGTCCAGCGGCTTGGACAGCTTCACCCGCAGGCGGCGGATGTCGTGCGTCGCGGCTTCGATGGACGTGACGGTCCCCTTGATGATGCGCGCTGGATGGACCACGATCTCGTCGGTCTCAGGGATCTCGATCGTGCAGCCTTCCATGAGGACGGCCTGGCACGCCAGGACATGGCGGTCCTGCGCCATGCCGGGGCGGCCCGCCTCGGGTCCGCTGTCGAGGACGGCGCCGTCCAGGATCTTGCAGCGGCAGGTGCCGCATCGCCCCGACATGCAGCTGTACGACACCCGGATGTCGTTGCGGCGCAGCACGTCCAGCAGGTTGTCCCCCGCCTCGAAGGGCACCCGGCGGTCCAGCGGCTGGACGAGCAGTTCCATCTTCCACCTTCCATGCGTTGCCGTTGTCTCAGGGCCCCATCGTCACGCCTTTGGCGGTATCAGTCGATAGGCGGGGCGTGATACATCGCATCACGATCATGAATAATGGTCGCCAGCCATGAATCTCCGCGACATCGACCTGAACCTGCTGGTGGTGTTCAACCAGCTGCTGATCGACCGCAGCGTTTCGGGGGCCGCCGATCGGCTGGGCTTGACGCAGCCGGCCGTGAGCAATGCATTGAAGCGCCTGCGGACGCTGCTCCAGGACGAGCTGTTCCTTCGGACATCCCGCGGAATGGAACCCACGCCGTATGCCCTGCACCTGTCTGAACCGGTAGCCTACGCGCTCAACGCACTGCAGACGGCCTTGAGCCTGCGCACCGCATTCGACCCGCTGTCCAGCGATCGTTCGTACAACCTGGCGATGACGGACATCGGCGACATGTACTTCATGCCGCAACTGATGCGTACGCTCGCGAGCCGCGCGCCCGGCGTCCGCCTGAGCACCGTCCGGCCGCAGTCGACCGACCTCCGGCAGGCCATGGAAGACGGCACCGTCGACCTCGCGCTCGGCCTGTTCCCGGACCTCAAGAGCGGCTTCTTCCAGCGGCGGCTGTTCCGCCACCGCTACGTCTGCCTTTTCAGGCGCGACCACCCGATCGCGCGCGCTCCGCTGTCGCTCGAGCAGTTCTCGGCGCTCGAACATGTGGGCGTCGTGGCCGCCAACACCGGCCACGGAGCGATCGACGACCTCCTGCAGCGCTCGGGCGTGCGCCGCAACATCCGGCTCATGGTTCCCCATTTCATCGCAGTCGGTCACATCCTGCGTTCAACGGATCTGGTCGCCACGGTGCCGGAGCGTTTTGCCGAACTCTGCCGCGAGCCCTTCGGATTGACCCTGTCGCCCACGCCGATCCACCTGCCGGAGATTGCGATCAACATGTTCTGGCACGCGCGGTTCAACCAGGACCCGGCCAGCCTGTGGCTGCGGCAACAGGTCGTCGAACTGTTCGGCGAGGGGGAGAGCGCTCACCGATCGGGGGCAGGGCGCCAGGAGCCTGCGCGGTAGCGCGCACGGATTTTTCCGCAACGCGTGGATTTCCCCTCTCCCGCAGGGCGCCGTTGCGAGGTGGCCTCCTGGCGGGGGCACTCAGCCCACGTCGACGATCACCTTCAGGAAGGTCGCCGCCATGAGGGTGGTATCTGGGTACTGGCTCTGGTTCTGCGCCTTGAACAGGGTCACCAGTTCGTCCCGCAGTGCCTGCTCCCGACCATTTTGCGCGGCGGCCGCGAAGGCATTCATCGTCGGCCCGTAGTACGAGGCGAACACCTCTACGAACGCCTCGGGCGGGCCATCGAACTCGAAGACGTACTGGCTTCTCGACCATGAGATCGCCTCCGCCGCGATCCCGGCCGCGCCGAAGCGCTCGATGATGTGCGGCGTCGATCCCCAGGTCATGGGGCTGACGAAGCCTTCGGGGGGCTTGGGCGCGTAGGCGCTGCTGATCCTGAGCAACTGCGCAACGAGCGAAGGATCGTTGGCGATCCAGTTGCCCATCAGGATCTGCCCGCCGGGGCGCGTCACGCGCACCATCTCGCGCGCTACGTCGAAGGGCCGTGGTGCGAACATGGCGCCGAAGATGCTGATCACCCGGTCGAAGCTGCGGCTCTCGATGCCCGCGAGATCGCACGCGTCACCTTCCAGGAAGGTGCAATGATCCGCCACACCGGCTTCCGCCGCACGGCGGTTGCCCGCGGCCACCAGGTTCCGGGCGATGTCCACGCCCGTGACCTGTGCGCCGAGCCGGGCCGCCGGAATGGCGGTGGTTCCATCGCCGCAGCCGAGGTCCAGCACCTTCATGCCCGGCGTGATGCCGATCTGGCTCACCAGTTCCTCGCCGCTTGCGCGCATGGTCCGCGCGATACGTGTGAAGTCGCCCTTTTCCCAGAGGGCCTTGTTCGGGTTGACGCGCCCGGAGTCACCGGGTGCGGGGATCGACGACTGAATTCCTTGCTCTTGCGTAACCGTTTGCATGATGAGCCTCCTGCGGATCGACGGATGCGATAGCGGGGCCGCCGTCCGCTGCATCCGTTTCGACGCGGGCGATGGCTTGTTGGCGTCCATCGTGCGTACGGGCCGTTCCTGAAATGTTCCCGCGCAGGTGGGATAGCCGGCGCAGCATGAGCTTGCCTGCCTTTCATCTGTACACAGCTGTCATCCCCTTTCCTGCCGAGAATTCCGCTCCGGATGGCTCAACAGGAGGAATTTCCTTGAAGAACAACGAGAACGCAGGACGGTTCACGTCCCGGTGGACCCTGGCAGGGCTGTGCGGCTGCGTGACGGTGGTGGCCGCCGCTTGTGGCGGTGGCGGAAGCGGCGGCAACCTGCGGGCGGCTACGGATGCCGGCGTGCCCGCACCCGAGCAGTCCGGCACCACCGCGCCGCCCGCTGTGGTGGTCCCCGAGCCGGCCACTCCGCCGGCCACTCCGCCGGCCGGCACCCCCGCCCCAACGGTTGGCGACACGCCGGTGCCGCAGTCGGCCCCAGCGTTGGCTGCAGCCCCTGCCGTCGGCGGCTGCGAACTGTTCCCGCCCGAAGCCATCTTCAACACCCGCATCGACGATCCGGCGCGCTTTCCGGTGCATGCGCGCAGCGCTGCCTGGATCGGATCGGTGGGTGCCGGCACGCGCTTCCGTGCCGACTGGGGTCGCAGCGAGGATCCGACCCAACGCAGCGCCTACTATGGCATGCCCATCAACGTCGTGGGTGCTGGCGCGTCGGCCACCCAGTGGCCCGTGATCGCCTACGACTACCGCCCCACCGGCGTGTGGTGGGAGACCGGCTGGCCGCATGAGAGCGACTGCGCGGTGGAGTCCGGCACGGGCTTCGACCGGGTGCGCGGCTGCACTTCGGTGGCGCCGGCGTCCAGGCGCTTTCCCATCCCGCTGACGCCCAAGCTCGAAGCCGGCACCTGCAACGACCCGGCCACCTGCGGCGACCGTCACCTGCTGGTGGTGGAGGCGGGCGCCTGCAGGCTGTGGGAGAGCTACAAGACCTATAACCTCGGCGGCCACTGGTACGCACTGGCGACCGCCAGCTGGGACCTGAATTCGCTGGCGATGCGCCCGCGCACCTGGACCGCCGCCGATGCCGCGGGCCTGCCGATCACGCCCTTCCTCGTCAAGGCGGCGGAAGTCGCGCAGGGCGAGATCCGGCACGCGCTCCGGGTCACGTTCCGCGACGCGGTCCTCTCGCGCGAGTTCACCTGGCCCGCACGACACGGCGCCGGCGGCGACACGCCCGGGGGCATTCCTTTCGGTGCGCTGCTGCGGCTGCGAGCGGACTTCGTCATCCCCTCGACCTGGAACGCCCAGGCCCGGGCCATCGCCACCGCCGCCAAGCAGTACGGGCTGTACGTGGCCGACATCGGCGAAGACTTCTACGTCCAGGGCGAGCCCAGCGTCGCCTGGGAGCCCGCGACCTTCTCGCAGCTGGGCAGCATTTCGCTGTCGCAGATGGAGTTCGTGGACCTGGGCAGCGTGCGGCGCGATCCGCGGTTCTCGGAGGACTCCATGGCCGGGCGCTGGCGGTAGGGTGCCGGCGACGGCGATTCGCGCGGGATGTACGCCTCGCAACCTGACTGCTGATCTGGTTCAGCGCGACATTTCAAGCTTCAGCGGTGTAATGACCTTTTCCCAAATCTGCGACTGCTTGCGCATGAAATCGCCATAGCCCTCCGGCGACAGGATCGGAGCCGACAGCACGTCGGTACGCAGCCGATCACGAACCTCAGCGGCCTGCAGCCCGGCGTTGACCGCCTGGTTGAGGCGATTGACGATTGCTGGCGGCGTGCCGGCCGGCGCGACGATGCCGAACCAAGAGTAGGCGACCGCGTCCGGATAGCCGGTCTCCACCATCGTCGGTACCGATTCCGCGGCGGGCACACGCGCCTCGCTCATGACCGCAAGGATCTTGAGCTTGCCCGCGCGTGCATTCGGAAGGTAGTTGGTGATTCCGTCGAAGGTGGCGTGTACCTCACCCGACAGCACGGCGGTCAGGGCGGGCGCGGACCCCTTGTACGGGATGTCTCGCAGCTGGGTGCCGGTTGCCGCCTTGAACATCTCACCCACCAGGTGGGACGATGCGCCTTGGCCGACGGTCGAGAACGTCAGCAAGCCGGGGTTGGCCTTGGCATAGTCGATGAATTCACGAATCGTGTTGACCGGCACCGACGGATGCGTGACTACCGCGAAGGGCACGGTGCCCACCAGCGCAACCGGGCTGAACGAAGCGGCCGAGTAGCCCAGGTTCTTGAACAGCAGCGGGTTGGTGGTGAGCGTCGTCGCGGCGGCCATGAGCAGCGTGTAGCCGTCGGGTGCCGATTTGGCGACGAACTCGGCGCCCACGATGGTGCTGGCGCCGGGCCGGTTCTCAACTACCACCTGCTGACCCAGTTGCTCACTGGCCTTCTGCGCCACCATGCGGCCCAACACATCGGTCAAGCCACCCGGGGGGTAGGGAACCACCAGGCGGATAGGCTTGTTGGGCCAGGCGGCCGCCGCAGCCGGTGCTTGCGCCAGGACGGCGGCGGGGGAGCACAGGGCCAGCAGCAGCAGCAGGCGTCGTGCAAGGGCGGGTCGGTTGCGCATGGCTTTCTCCTTGGCCAGGAAATCTGGCCGTTCAGACTGCTTGCTTGCCGCCGTCGGCGGCCAAGGTGATTCCGTTGACGTAGCTGGCCAGCCCAGAGGCGAGGAACACCGCCGGCCCTGCGATCTCTTCGGGCCGGCCCAGCCGTCCCGCTGGAATACGGGCCATGAAACGGCCCAGCCTTTCGGGGTCGTTGCGGGTCGCCTCGGTCATGGCGGTGTGGATCACGCCAGGGGCAATGCAGTTCACGCGGATGCCGTCTTTACCCAGGTCGTTGGCCATCGCCTGCGTGAGCATCTTCACCGCGCCCTTCGAGGGGGAGTAGCCCACGCAGCCATTCAGCCCCGTGAGTGCCGCGCCCGACGCCAGATTGATGATGCAGCCGCGGCTCTTGCGCAGTGCCGGCAGGAAGGCGTGGATCATGTTGAAGGTGCCGAAGTAGTTGACGTCCATCAGGCGCCGCACCGCCTCGTGCGCACGCGGGCTGTCGACCGCTTCGCGGATCATCAGCCCTGCGTTGTTCACCAGCACGTCCAGATCGCCGATGGTGCGGCCGACCTCGTCGGCGATCCGGCCGCAGGCCGGCGCGTCGGTCACGTCCAGGCCGAAGGCCCAGGCCTGCGCGCCGCAAGCCTCCACCTCGGCCAGCGTCTGCGCGCAGGCATCCTGGGTGAGGTCGGTGACGATGACACGGGCGCCCGCGTTGGCGTACGCCACGGCAATCGCCCGCCCGATGCCACGGCCGGCCCCGGTGATGATGGCGATCTTGCCTTCGAGCAGCAGTGTCGGTTTCAAGCGGTGGCTCCTGTCGGTGCGAGGGTGATGGAGGGGGTGGCGTGAATCGGCGCGGCAATTTCCGGGCGTGGGAGCGCTACACCACCGCGCGCTCGCGCAGCGTCTGCAGGCGATCGTTGTCATAGCCCAGCATTTCGCGAAGGACTTCATCGGTGTGCTGCCCCAGGTCGGGCGGTCGCAGCCGGTATTGAACGGGTGTTTCGGACAGCCGGATCGGATTGGCCAGCATCGGCATCGCGGCGCGCGCGGGATGCTGCATGTGGATCACCATCTGGCGCTCGCGCACCTGCGGATCTTCGAAGACTTCGTTGAGTTCGTTGACCGGGCCGCAGGGAACGCCCACCTGGGCCAGCGCGTCGATCCAGTGGTGCTTGGACCGGGACATGAATATCGGGTCGAGGATGGCGTTGAGTTCCGACCGATGGCGGATGCGGTCCTGGTTGGTGACAAAGCGCGGATCGGCCGGAAGCTCGGGCACGCCCAGGACCCGCGCGAACTTCTCCCATTGGGCCTTGTTGCCCACCACCAGCATGATGGGCCCGTCCTGGCATTGGTGCATCTGCGATGGCGCGGCGGTGGGTGAGACCGTTCCGCAACGCGGGACGTGGTCGCCGGACACCAGGTAACCCATGGCCGCGTGCGACAGCGCGGCCACCTGGGAATCCAGCAGCGCCAGGTCGATGTACTGCCCCTGGCCGGAGACGGCATCCCGGTGCTCGAGCGCCGCCAGGATGGCGACGGACGCATACATGCCTGCCATGAGGTCGGAGACGATCAGTCCCACCTTCTGCGGCCCGCCGCCGGGTTGATCGTCAGGATGCCCCGTGATGGCCATGAGGCCGCCCAGGCCCTGGAAAATCGAGTCGTACCCAGGCCTCTTGCGGTACGGACCGGTCTGGCCAAATCCGGTGATGGAGCAGTAGACGATGCGCGGGTTCTCGTTGCGGATGCCGGGATAGTCCAGCCCGTAGCGTGCCAGGTCGCCGACCTTGTAGTTCTCGATCAAGACATCGCACTGGCGGGCCAGTCCGCGGATGATCTCCTGGCCTTCCGGCTGAGAGACGTCCACCGTGACCGATTTCTTGTTGCGGTTCGCGCTCAGGAAGAACCCCGAGTCGCGCGTGTTGCCGCCGGCGTCGTCGCGCAGGAAGGGCGGGCCCAGCCGGCGCGAATCGTCGCCGTCGCGGGGCCGTTCGATCTTGATGACTTCGGCGCCCAGGTCGGCGAGCATCTGCCCGGCCCAGGGACCGGCAAAGACACGGCTGAGGTCCAGCACGCGGATGTGCGACAGGGCGCCACGTGGGGTTTCGTGTGTTTCCATGAGGGTGGTCTTCAGGCGATCTCGGCGAAGCCGTTGTCAAGGACCTTCACACCGCGTGCAGGGACGCGGGCACGGAAGGAAATGCCGGGGGAGCCTTCGTCCCAGAGGTCCACGGCAATGGTCTCTCCAGGAAAGACCGGCGCAGAGAACCGCGCCTGGACGGATCGCAGGCGGGCAGGTGCGTGGTCGCAGAACGCCGCCACGATGGCGCGAGCGGCGATGCCGAACGTACACAGTCCGTGCAGAATGGGGCGCGCATAGCCGGCCGTCGTCGCCACTTCAGGATCCGCGTGCAGCGGGTTGTAGTCGGCGTTCAGGCGATACAGCAGTGCCAGCTGGGGGACGGTCGCGAACTCCAGCACGCGATCGGGATCGCGATGCGGCAGCGTGTGCGACGGGGGTGTTTCTTCGGACCGTCCGCTGAAGCCACCGTCGCCGCGGCAGAAACTGGTGGAGCCCAGCGTGGCCAGGCGTTGTCCCGCTTCGTCGACGATGCTGCGCTCGCTATAGACCAGTGCGCCCTTGCCAGGGCCCTTGTCGACGACCCCCGTCACGCGCGTGCGGCCGCGCACGGTGGCGGCGGTCTTCAGCGGCTGGTGCAGCACGATGCGCTGCTCGCCGTGAACGACCAGCGTGCGATTGATGCCGGTGTCCGGGTGCGCGATCCACGGACCGGGGTGGCACAACACCACGGGCAGGGTGGGAAAAGCCTTCAGCCCGCGTTCGTAGACGAATTGCAGTTGGTGGGGATCGGTCGGGTCGGCTCCGAGGCCCAGCCCCAGGGCATAGAGCATCGTGTCCCGTTCGCTGTAGGCCTGGATCACGTCCTCGAAGGGCCAGTCCAGGAGGCGTTGCCGGTCGATCATGGCCGTTGCGCGTGAATCAGATCGGCTCCCAGCTGAACACGTTGCGGGTGCGCTCCAGCGGGATGAACGATGGCTTCCAGGCTGCCACCATGTCCTTCAGAGATTCGGGCGTCCAGCCTTCGGCGCGGTGCAAGGTGCGCACGGGGCGGGGCTGGTTGTAAAGGTAGAGTTCATTGCCGCGTGAGCCGATCACCTGGCCGTTCACCTCCTGGGCGGCGTCGCTCGCCAGGAACACGGCCAGTGGCGCCACCTGCTCGGGCCGCGTCTTCCTTTTGCGCATTTCGAGGAATGCGGCCTGCTGCTGCGGGGATTGTCCCGGCACGGTCTCGATCATGCGGCTGAAGGCCGAGGGCGAGATGCAATTGGACCGCACGTTGAAGCGCGCCATGTCCAGGGCGATGGATTTGGACAGGCCGACAATGCCCATCTTCGCGGCCGCGTAGTTCGCCTGCCCGATATTGCCGATGAGTCCGCTGGTGGAGGTCATGTGCACGAAGGCTCCCGACTCCTGCTGGCGGAACACGGTCGCGGCCGCCCGGCTCACGTGGAAGCTCCCGTACAGGTGCACCCGGATCACGGCGTCGAACTCCTGGACGCTCATCTGGTGGAAGATCTTGTCTCGCAGGATCCCGGCGTTGTTGATCACCGCATCCAGGCGGCCGAAGGACTCGACGGCCGTGCGGACGATCCGCTGTGCCGACTCCCAGTCGGCGACGTCATCGGTACTGGCCACGGCTTCGCCGCCGCGGCTGCGGATTTCACTGACCACCTCCGAGGCGGGGCCCGCGTCGCGCCCTTCGCCGGAGAGCGCGCCGCCGACGTCGTTGACCACCACCCGCGCACCGTGTGCGGCGGCCAGCAAGGCAATCTCGCGGCCGATGCCGCGACCTGCGCCCGTCACGATGGTGACCTTGCCCTGGAGCACTTTCGCCTCGTCGTTCATGCGGTTCGTCCTGTGGGGGAGGTTTGTGGCAAGCGTGGCGTCATACGGTGGCCGCGCTGCCGAGGATGACCGTGCTCTGGCTCGACAGCACGCCGCCGTTGCCATGCGCAAGAGCGGTGTTGCACCCTGCGACCTGGCGTTGGCCGCATTCACCGCGGATCTGTCTCGTGGCTTCAATGAGGGGAAAGATGCCGTACATGCCAGGGTGGCAATACGAAAGGCCACCCCCATTGGTGTTCACCGGCAGCTTGCCGGACGGAGCGATCGCGCCGTCCAGCACGAAGCGTCCGCCTTCTCCCTTGGGGCAGAAGCCGAGGTCCTCGAGGAACAGCAAGGTGGTGATGGTGAACGCGTCGTACACCTCCACGACATCGATGTCGGCCGCGCCGAGACCCGCCATGCGGTAGGCCGCGGTGCCTGACTGCGCGGCGCCCGTGACCGTCAGGTCGGGCATGTTGCTGATTGTGAGGTGGCTCAGGCACTCACCGGTACCCAGCACGAAGGCCGGCGGCTTGGGCAGGTCCCGTGCGCGTTCGGCGGACGTCATCACGATGGCGCCTCCGCCGTCGGTCACGAGGCAGCAATCCCGCACCGTGAGGGGATGGCTCACCATGCGAGCGGACAGGACGTCCTCCACGGACAGCGGCTTCTTTTCCCATGCCATGGGGTTGAGCAAGGCCCACTGCCGGGCCGCGACCGCAATGTGGGCCAACTGTTCGCGGGTGGTGCCGTACTGGTGCATGTGCCGCGACGCGGCCAGGGCGTATGCGCTGGCCGGCAGCAGCGGTTTGTACGGCGATTCGTAGGGGTTGTAGTCACGCGGCGCGACGTTCGTGCGGCCGCTGGTGCGTTGGGTGCTTCCGTACGCGATCACGGCCACCTGGCACAGACCGGACTCGATGGCCGACTGGGCATGCGCCACGAGTGTCATGAACGAGGAGCCGCCCATGTACGTGGTGTCGTGGTGCCGCGGCGCGAGCCCGAGGTACTCGCACAGCGCCATGGATGCCATGCGGCTTTGCGTGGCGGCCGCGAACACACCGTCCACGTCCTGGAGCGCGAGGCCGCAATCGGCCAGCGCACGCGTCACGCCCTGGGCCATCAGGTCGACGGCGCTGAGACCCTCGGCTACTTCGCCGAGGTCCGATTCGGCCACGCCGACGATGGCCGCCGATCCACGCCCGCGGCTCATGCGGCCTCCACGGGATCGAAGACCGGGTAGGGCGCTTCGTCGCCGGCGGGATGATGCACGCGAACCCGGACCCGCTGGCCGATGCGAA
Source organism: Ramlibacter sp. (assembly GCA_036733845.1). Classification (GTDB taxonomy): domain Bacteria; phylum Pseudomonadota; class Gammaproteobacteria; order Burkholderiales; family Burkholderiaceae_C; genus Ramlibacter. The sequence goes on along the minus strand of DAIMZU010000002.1, from coordinate 11,560 downwards.
CCTGCTCGGCGGGGATCGACTCGACCCGGCTCATCAGGCGGAAACCTTCGTCCATGTCGACCAGGGCGACGTTGTACGTGCCCTGGTCCCGGCTGGAGATCGCCGTGGTTGCGTAAACGGTTCCGAGGCCCTGGCTCACCTGCCACCGCAGGGTGCTGCCAGTTCCCGGCCCGACGACCCGCGGATAGAAGACGGGCGAGCCCGAAGACTCGTCGACCTGGAAAGCCAGTTCTCCAGCACGAAGATGTGCGCGCCAGGTCGCCAGGGGTGACTGCTGATTTGGGTTCAGTTCCATGCTGCGGTCAAAGTTTCATTCATTCTCATGGCGGATGCTACGGCCCGTCAAGTCCGCACCAACCCGGCAGGCGACTGCCTTGGCAGCCGCGGACGTGCTGGCCGCAAATTCCTTTGTACGGATCGCATTCCGTTTTATACTGATCTGAAGCTATCGCGACTCCAGCCTCGTGTGGGTCGCGCCCGCCTTGGGCCTCAACTGTCCATGAACTTCGAACTCACCGAAGAGCAGAGCATCTTTCGCAACTCGGTCCTTGCATGGGCCCGCGGCGAACTCGCAGCCGGCGCGCTGCGGCGAGCCCACGCCCCGGACTATCCATGGGACGTGGCCGAGGCGATGGCGCGGCAGGGGCTGCTTGGCATCACCATTCCCGAGGAGCAGGGGGGGCTGGGCGGCAGCCTGACCGAGGCCGTGCTCGCCATCGAGCAGGTCGCGGCGGTGTGTCCGCGCAGCGCCGATGTCGTGCAGGCGGGCAACTTCGGCCCGATCCGCGTGCTCGCGCAGTTCGGCACGCCCGAGCAGCACGAGCGCCTGCTGGCCCCGCTGCTGGCGGGCAAGGCGCTGATCTCGGTCGCCATGACAGAGCCGAACGCCGGCTCCGCCGTGACGGAGCTCACCACATCCGCCACCGCCGACGGTCGGGGCTTCCGCATCAACGGCAGCAAGATTTTCACCACGCATGGCGTGCATGCCACGGTGTTCCTGGTGTATGTGCGATTCGGCCCGGGCGTCGCGGGCATCGGCTCCGTGCTGGTGCAGCGCGGCGCCGAAGGTTTCACGTTCGGCAAGCGATCGCGGTTCCTGTCTGGCGAAGACTGGAACGCCCTGCACTTCGATAACGTGTACGTTGCCCCCGAGGATGTCGTCCTCGGCCCTGGTGGTTTCAAGAAGCAGATGGCTGGCTTCAACGTCGAACGCATTGGCAACAGTTCGCGAGCGCTTGCGCTGGGTCGCCACGCCTTCGAGATCGCCCGCCAGCACGCGATGCTGCGCCACCAGTTCCAGCGACCGCTCTGCGAGTTCCAGGGTTTGCAGTGGAAGTTCGCCAACATGAAAATCCAGATGGAGGCGGCCCAGCTTTTGTTGTACCGTGCAGCGCGCAACGCCGACCGGGGATTCCCCTCGGCGGAAGAGACGGCGCTCGCCAAGGTCGCCTGCAACCGCGCGGGCTTCGAGTTGTCCGACCAGGCCATGCAGATCATGGGCGGCACGGGCTACAGCGAGGACTCGCTGGTGGAGTATTGTTTTCGACGCACCCGCGGCTGGATGATCGCGGGCGGCGCGATCGAGATCCTCCTCAACCGGATCGCCGAGGGTGTCTTCGAGCGGCGTTTTCCGCAGCGCCCTGGCGGCGGGGCGCAGGCATCCGAATGACCCGGCTGCTGCCGCCCCTCGCCCGCTGCCTGTTCAGCCCGCATGCCATCGCGCTGGTCGGCGCGTCCTCCGACGAAAGCAAGCATGCCGGCCTGGCGCAGCGATACCTGCGGCGCCACGGCTATCCAGGCGCCCTGTATCCCGTCAACCCCAAACGGCGTGAGGTCGGCGGTGATCGGGCGTATGCCCGGCTGGCTGACGTGCCCGGCCCGGTGGACCACGCGATGATCCTGCTGCCGACGGCGCAGGTCGAGCGCGCGGTCGCCGAGTGCGCCGAGGCGGGCGTCGCGTGCATCACGGTGCTGGGCAATGGCTTTGCGGAATCCGGCCCGCAAGGGCAGGTCCGGCAGGATCGCCTGGTGGAGACGGTTCGCAGCAACGGCATGCGCATGCTGGGGCCGAACAGCCTCGGGCTCATCAGTCTCGTGGACCACGTGGCGTTGTCCACGACGGAAGTGCTGTCGCTGCCCGAGCTCATCGTTGGCCGATATGGCGTGATCTCGCAAAGCGGCGGGATGATGGGCGCCTTGCTGTCGCAGGGGCACGCCCGGGGCATCGGGTTCTCCCGGCTGGTCTCCACCGGCAACGAAGCCGACCTGACGGTGGGTGAACTGGGAGACCTGTTGGTGGACGATGCCCACACCGACGCCATCCTGCTGTTCCTGGAGTGCGTGCGTGAGCCCCACCGGCTGGAGGCAATGGTCCGGCGCGCGTGGGAGGCCGGCAAGCCCGTGGTGGCGTTCTCCTCTGGCCGCTCGCAGCTGGGTGAGCAGCTCGCGGCAGCACATACCGGTGCGCTGGCCGGCAGCGGGGCGGCGATGGCCGCTTTCCTGCGTGACATCGGCGTGGTACAGGTCGACATGCTCGACACCCTGCTGGAGATCGCACCGTTGCTGGCGGGGCGCCGCCCCGCCAAGGCCGGGCGGGTGGCCGGGGTGGCCACGACCGGCGGCGGAGGCGGCATGGTGGTCGACCGCCTCGGCCAGCTGGGGGTGGACGTCGCGCCGCCCTCGGACGCGGTGCGTCGGCAGTTGCAGGACCAGGGGATCGCAGTGGGCCAATCCACCCTGATCGACCTCACGCTCGCGGGTACGAACGCGCAGACCTATGGCTCGGTCCTGGGCGCGCTGATGTCCGAGCCGCGACTCGAAGCCGTGGTGGCGGTGGTCGGCGCCTCAGCCCAATTCAGGCCCGACCGCGCCGTGGCCCCGATCATCCAGGCGGCGGCCCAAGGCCTGCCCAAGCCCCTCGCGGTCTACCTGACGCCTGCGGCCGAAGCCTCGTTCCGGCTGCTGGCGGAGGGGGGCGTGGCGGCGTTCCGCTCGCCGGAGACCTGTGCCGATGCGGTCCGCGCATTCCTGCAGTGGCGGCCACCACGTGGCATCGACCCCCAGGCCTTGCACCGTGTGGACGGCGTATCCGCCGCGCTGGCTGCGACCCAGCCGGGTCAACTCGACTCGGGCCAAGCCAAAGCCGTGGTGACAGCACTCGGCATCGACCAGCCGAGCGACATGCTGCTGCCGCCAACGCCTGCCGACTGGAGCGATGACAGGCTGCGTGGACTCGACTTCCCGGTGGTGGCCAAGATCGTGGCGCCCGGCATCGCCCACAAGACGGAGGTGGGCGGGGTTGTCGTCGGTATCGCCGGACCCCGGCAGCTGCGCGAGGCGGCGGCCCGGATGCTGGACGACGTGAAGCGCGCCTGCCCCACGGCCGTGGTCCAGTGCATCCAGGTGCAGCGCATGGAACGCGGGCTCGCTGAGGCCCTGGTGGGCTATCGCTGGGACGCCGCCGTGGGCCCCACCATCACCGTGGGCGCCGGTGGCGTTCTCGCCGAGTTGTACCGCGATTGCGTCACCCGCATGGCGCCGGTGGACGAGGCGGCTGCACTGGCCATGGTCGAGGAAGTCCGGGCCTTCGCGGTGCTTCGCGGCTTTCGCAACCTGCCGCTGGGCGACGTGGGTGCGCTGGCGCGCGCCGTGAGTGCCATGTCGCGGCTTGCATGGCTCGAATCGCCCCGGATCCTGGAGGCGGAGATCAATCCGCTGGTCGTGCGCGAGCGTGGCGCAGGCGCCGTGGCCGTCGACGCCCTCGTCGTGCGGGCGTGAACCCCGGCAACAAACGAAAGACGACACCATGAACGAACCCGCCAGCCTTCCCCCTGCCGATGTCCACGCCGACTTCGACCGTGATGCCCTGCGGGAGCGATTCCTCGCCAAGCGCGGTTACTGGGCGCCGTGGCATGAGGACCTGCTGGCGCTGCAGCCCAGGTTCCTGTCGGCGTATCTCGAGCTGACCAGCCTGCCCTGGACCCATGGCGTGCTGGAGCCCAAGCTCAAGGAGTTCATCTACATCGCCATCGACGCGGCCACCACCCATCTGTACCAGCGAGGCTTGCGGCTGCACATCGCCAGCGCTTTGCAGTACGGAGCGACGCGCGACGAAATCATGGAGGTGCTCCAGCTGACCAGTCAGCTGGGCTGGCACACGTGCAGCGTTGGCGTTCCGATGCTTGCCGAGGAACTGCGGCGGCGTGGCGAGGGCGCCGCGCTGGATGCGCCCCTGGACGAAGCCGCACGTCAAGTGAAGGAGCGCTTCGAGGCGGACCTGGGCTGGTGGGATGAATGTTGCGAGGCGCTGGTGCGTATCGCGCCGCGGTTCCTGCAGGCCTACCACGCCTACGCAGCGACCGCCTGGAAATCCGGCGTGCTGGAGCCGAAGGTCAAGGAGTTCATCGCCCTGGCGGTGAGCGCCTCGACCACCCACCTTCACGAACCGGCCATGCGGCTGCATATTCGCCGTTCGCTGGCCGCCGGAGCGAGTTCGGCCGAGGTGATGGAGGTGCTGCAGCTGACGAGCGTGCTGGGCATCCACACCTGCTCGATCGGCGTGCCGATTTTCAGCGATGAGCTCAAGCGGACGGGCCACGGTTCCTGAGCTGAAATACCGTGCGGGATTCCACCAATGAATGAAATGAAATGAGGCCCGTATAGTGGAACTAGGCGCTCAGCCTTCCCTTGCCGACGTGCCGCCCAGCTCTCTCGGCCGGTGGTCCGAAACGAACCGTGTCCACCCGGGATCCGGTTCTTCCGTGTGTCCGATCCATGTGTCCGTCAAGTAGGAGCCTGATATGAAACTCGCAGCTTCCCTCGTGGTGCGCCTGCTGGCCGCAGCGTCCCTGGTCTGCGCCGCGGCAGGTGTGCAGGCACAGGCCTTCCCCACCCGGCCCATCAAGCTGGTCGTTCCATTCGTGCCGGGAGGCGCCACCGACCTCGTCGCCCGTGCCATCAGCAAGGAAATGTCCCGCACACTGGGCCAACCCGTGCTGGTGGACAACCGGGCGGGCAATGCGGGCGCCGTCGGCGCGGATTTCGTTGCCAAGTCGCCGCCCGACGGATACACGATGTGCTTGTGCACGGTCGGCTCGCTCGTGACCGCACCGCTGCTGAACCCTGCGACGCCCTATCGCACCGAGCGCGACCTGATGCCCGTCAGCCTCGTCAATCGGGTGGAACTGGGCCTGTTCGCCCGGAGTACCCTGCCGGCATCCAACCTGCAGGAGCTGGTCGCGGCGGCGAAAGCCGCACCGGGCAAGTTCACCTATGCCACGACGGGGGCGGACGGGCCCAACTACATGGCTTTCCAGCTGTTCCTGCAGCGCGCCGGCGTGACGATGCTGCACGTGCCCTACAAGGGCGACGGCCAGTCGATCATCGCGCTTGGCGGCGGCGAGGTCGATCTGTTCGTGGGCGGCCTGCAATCGGCATTGCCGATGATGAAAGCTGGGCGGGTAAAGGCCCTGGCCATGACAGGCATGACGCGCTCGCGGCAGGCCCCCGAAGTGCCCACCGCCGACGAATCCGGGTTCCCAGGTTATGAG
>DAIMZU010000002.1:0-6001 GCA_036733845.1 Ramlibacter sp. | reverse complement strand
TCCGGTATTGTCGTGCCGGCGGGCACTCCTCCCGCCATCGTGGCCCGCCTGCAGGAGTCCATCGCGGCGGCGGTGCGTGAACAGCCCGTGCAGGACATCTTCGACAAAAACGGCGTGGTGGCCGTAGGAAGCACGCCCGCCGAGTTTGCCGACGTGATCCGGCGCGACCTGGCCAAGTACACCGAAGTCCAGAAGCTCACCGGCGGCAAGTGATCATCCCGCCGAAGGCCCCCCGATGAATCGCATTTCCCTCAAGGGACGGGTGATCCTGGTCACGGGCTCCACCCAAGGCATCGGCGAGGGCATCGCGCGAGGGTGCGCAGAAGCTGGAGCGGCTGGCGTGTGCCTGGCGGGCCGCGACGCGGTGCGTGGCGAGCAGGTGCGCCAGTCCCTCGAATCGATGGGGTGCCCGGCCCTTTTCGTGCCCGGCGATCTCGCCCGCGAGGAAGACTGCAGGTCGCTGGTGCAGAGCGCCGTCCGGCACTTCGGCACTGTCTCGGGATTGGTCAATTCCGCCGGCGCCACCGACCGCGGAACGATCGAGGACACGAGCGTGGCTCAATGGGACCGCATGTTCGCACTGAACGTGCGCGCGCCATTCATCCTCACGCAGGAATTCGTGCGCTCGCTGCGCGCGCAGGGCGCAGCGGGCAGCATCGTCAATATCAGCTCCCGCTCCAGCCGGGCCGGGCCTCCTTTCCTGACCGCCTACGCATCCAGCAAGGGCGCACTGGTGACGCTCACGCGGAACAATGCGCATGCCTTGCGCCGCAAGCGCATCCGCGTCAACGCCGTGAACGTCGGCTGGACCGAGACCCCCGGTGAACACGAAATTCGCCGCCGGGAAGGGCAGGCTCCCGGCTGGGAGCAGCGTGCAGGTGCTGGTCTTCCCTTCGGCCGCCTGATCGAGCCGCGCGATGTCGCGACCCTCGTGGTTTACCTGTTGAGCGATGCCGCCGAGATGATGACGGGTTCGATCGTCGATTTCGACCAGAACGTCATCGGCGCGTACGGCTCGGACACGCATCCGCCGATCTGACGAGGGGCCGCTGTCATCCGAGTCGCCCCGAAGTGGGCGGTTCAAGCCGGACGCAGGAGACTTCCTATCGGGCCAGCCAGCCGCCGTCGATCGACATGGCTGCTCCTCGTATTTCGGCGGCTGCCGGCGAGCACAGGTAGCCCACCAGCTCGGCCACCTGTTCCGGCGAGATGGCCCGACCCGACGGCATGTTGCTGGCCGCAACCCGCGTGATCGCTTCTTCGCGACTGATGTTCTCGCGCAGCGCGAGGTCCTTGGCCGTCTTGTAGAAGATGCGGGTGGACACGTCGCCGGGGCAGACGGCATTGCAGGTGACGGCGGAATTCGCGGTCTCCAGCGCCACCGCCTTGGTCAGACCCACCAGTCCGTGCTTGGACGCGACGTAGCTGCTGCGGTTGTAGCCCCCCGTCAGCCCGTAGATGGATGCGACGTTCACGATGCGTCCCCAGCCTCGGGTGCGCATGGCGGGCAATGCGGTGCGGATGGTATGGAAAGGGGCACTGAGGTTCAGTGCCAGCACCTCGTCCCAGCGCTCGGGTGGCTGCTCCTCCACCGGACTCTTGTGCTGGGTGCCCGCGTTGTTGACAAGAATGTCCACGTGCCCGAAGGCCTCCTGAGCGGCATGGACCAGTTGCACGGCTTCGGCCGGGATCGTCAGGTTGGCTGGCACATGGAGCACCCTGACGCCGAATTCCCGCTCGATTTCCTCGCGCCGGGCCTGCACCACGGCAGGATCTCCGAAACCGTTCATCACGATGTCGGCTTTCTCGCGCGCCAGCACGCGCGCCACCGCGAATCCGATCCCGTCCGTCGATCCAGTGACAAGGGCGACTTTTCCTTCCAGCATGCTGACTCCGGTCATGCGGCGCGAATGCCGCTCAGGTTAGATGAATACGATTCAGTCCCGCACGCGGACGAGGACCTTGCCGGTGGCCGAACGGTCGATGAGCGCGCCATAGGCGGCGGGCACCTGGTCGAAAGCGAATGTCGCGCTGACATGCGGGTGCAACCGTCCCTGCAGGTGCCATTCGAGCATCCGCGCGAAGTTGGCGCGGGCCTGTTCGGGTTTGCGGCGTCCGCCGTAGAGAACACCGATGACGGAGCACTCGGATTTGAGGACACGCCAGGCAGGCACATCGGGAATGTGGCCGGATGCGAACCCGATGACCAGCAAGCGGCCTTCCCGGGCGATGCAGCCCAGCGCCTGGTGGAAGGCATCTCCGCCCACCGGATCGAGGATGAGGTCGGCGCCGGCGCCATCCGTGATCTCACGTACCCGATCGCGCAGGGACTCGCGCGTGTAGTCCACGCCGTGCGCCGCGCCGTGTCGGGCCGCCAGGGCGAGCTTGGCTTCGGTGCCCGCGGCGGCGATCACGCGCGCACCGAGGATGCGGCCGAGTTCCACCGCCGCGAGGCCCACGCCGCCTGCCGCCCCCAACACCAGCAGGGTCTCGCCAGGCCGTAGGCCGCCGCGGTCGACCAGCGCACGATAGGCGGTGCCGTATGCGGTGGGCAGGGCAACCGCGGCTTCCATGTCCATGCCGTCGGGGACGCGAAAAGTCTGGATATCGTCCGCCACCGCGCGTTGTGCGAAACCGCCGTGATTCAGGACGGCGGTCACGCGCTCGCCCGTGCGCAGCCCCTCGACTTCGGCCCCGACCGAGGCCACGGTGCCGGAAACCTCGATGCCGGGAATGAAGGGAAGTGGCGGCCGGACCTGGTAAGTCCCCGCCATCATCAGGATGTCGGGGAAGTTGGCCGCGGCCAGTTCCACGTCGATGGACACCTGGCGCGGCCCGGGCCGTGGCGCCTCCGCTTCGGCCAGCGTCAGGGACGACGGGGGGCCCCACTCATTGCAGATCCAGGCTTTCATGATGTCGGGTTTCGTCAGCGGCCGTTGAACACGGGCGGCCTTTTCTCGATGAAGGCTTGCATGCCCTCGAGCCTGTCGGCGGTCGAGAACAGGACGTAGTTGGCGTTGCGTTCCAGCGCGAGCGCGCTGGGCAGTGGAATGTCCTGGCCGTGGCGCACCGCCTCCTTGATCTGGCGGGTGGCCAGCGGCGCCATGGATGCGATCCGCCCCGCGAGGGCGAGCGCGGCCGACTCGACTTCGTCGTCCGGCACCACCTGGGACACCAGGCCCCAGCGTTCCGCTTCTTGTGCGCTGAGCAGGTCTCCGGTGAGGAGGTACAGCATGGCCTTGTGGCGGCCGACCGCACGCAGCAGCCGCTGGGTCCCGCCGCCGCCGGGCAGGATGCCCGAGCGGATCTCCGGCAGCCCCAGCCGCGCCCCCTCGCCGGCGATGATGATGTCCGCGCCCATGGCGAGTTCCAGGCCACCGCCGAGTGCATAGCCTCGCACCGCGGCAATGACCGGGGTCCCGAGGCGGTCGAGCGCGCGCCAGACGGGGTTGGGCCCGCGGCGGGCCATCTCGCCAGCGGAAGACCGGGCCATTTCTTTGATGTCTGCGCCGGCGCTGAATGCGCGCGAATCGCCCGCCAGGACGACGCAGCGGATCGAAGGATCCGGCTCGATGCGCTCGAGCTGTGCGGCGAGCCGCGCGAGCGTCGCCCGATCGAGCGCATTGCGCACCTGGGGCCGGTTGATGCGCAGCAGGACCACCGCGCCGTGCTGCTCCAAGAGGATCTCCTCCATGTGCGGCTCAGATGATCTTCGCTGCGGCCAGGGCGTCCATCTCGGACGCGTCCAGGCCGAGGCGCTCGGCCAGCACCTCGCGCGTATGCTGGCCCTGCATCGGTGGCGGACGCTGCGGCGTGACCGGCGTGGCGGAAAAATGGATGGGGTTGGCGATGCTGCGCACGTCGGTGCCCAGTGGATGGGCCTGTCGCACCTCGAGCTTGCGATGGACGACCTGCGGATCCCGCAGCATCTGCTCTACGTTGTAGATCGGACCGCAGGGTACGCCGGCGGCGTCCAGCTGCTCGACCCACTCCAGCGCGGTGCGGGTGCGGAACAGGTCGTCGAGAATGGCCGAAAGCTCCTCACGGCGACGCACCCTGTCGGGGCTGGTGAGAAAGCGTGGATCGGCCGCCAGGTGCGGCGCGCCCAGGGCTTCGCACAGGTTCTTGAACTGCACGTCATTGCCCACCGCGATCGCCACGGACTCGTCGGCACACGGAAAGGTGCCCCAGGGCGCGGCGTTGGCCGAGACATTGCCGGCCCGCCGGGGCACGTTGCCGGTGACAAAGTAGTTGGCGACCACGTGCGACAACAAGGCGACTTGTGAATCCAGCAACGCGATGTCCAGGTGCTGCCCCTGGCCCGACACGCGCTCGCGGTGGAGAAGCGCGGCCAGCGTGGCGCTGATGGCGTACATGCCAGCGGACATGTCGGCGGAGGAGTAGCCCACCCGCTGCGGGCCCGCGCCGGGCCGGCCGTCGCGTTCACCGGTCACGCTCATCAGGCCGCTCATCGCCTGGAACACCATGTCGTATCCGGGGCGATGGCTGTAGGGCCCGGATTGTCCGAACCCCGTGATGGAGCAGTAGACGAGGCGCGGGTTGATCCTGGCAATGGATTCGTAGTCGAGCCCATAGCGGGCCAGCGTGCCCACCTTGTAGTTCTCGATCAGGACGTCCGAGCCAGCGGCAAGCTTTCGGATGATGTCCTGGCCGGCAGGCTTCGACAGGTCGACCGTGATGGATCGCTTGCTGCGGTTGACGCTGAGGTACTGTGCCGACTCACGGCTTTCGCGGCCGTCACGATCCGCGAGAAAGGGGGGGCCGGACTGGCGAACATCGTCTCCGCGCCCGGGGTGCTCGACCTTTACCACGTCCGCGCCGAGGTCGCCGAAGAACTGTCCCACCCAGGGACCGGCGAAGATCCGGCTGAGGTCCAGCACCTTGATGCCCGACAGGCATCCTGGCGTTGGCTGCCGTGCTTGCTCCTGCTGTGTGTCGCTCATTCGTCGTTCAGTCCAATTGGATGTTCAGCGCCTTGATGACCGGTCCCCAGACCAGCGCGTCCCGCCGGATCGTCTCGGTGACGTCCTGGGGGGTGCCGGCCCCAAAGGTCAGGCCGTCGTCCGTGAGGCGCGAAGCAATGTCGCTGCTGCCCAGGGCGGCGTTCAGTGATGCATTCAGTTTTTCAACGACGGCCGGCGGCGTGCCCGCCGGTGCGAAGAGCGCGAACCAGAAGGCGGCAGTCAGGTTGGGCAAGCCCAGTTCAGCGAAGGTGGGCACGTCGGGCAGCGCGGCCGACCGCTTTTCGCTGGTGATGGCCAGGACGCGGGCCTTGCCGCTCTTGTGGACGGGCACGGAGGTCTTGATGCCGTCGAACAGAAGGTGGACCTGGCCGCCCATCACGTCCTGAAGCGCGGGACCGGCGCCCTTGTACGGTACGTCGACCAACTGGATACCCGCTTCCCTGGCGAGCATCTGGCCGAGCAGCTGGTTGGTGGCGCCGACCCCGGTCGTGGCGTTGAACACCTTGCCGGGATTCTGCCTGGCGAACGCCACGAACTCCGCGTAGCTGCGCGCGGGGACGTTGGGCGCAATGGTCATGGTGTACGGCGTGCGCGCGATCATCCCGATGGGCACGAAATCCTCGACCTTGTATCGGATGTTGCGGTACATGAGGGGGTTGTTGGAGAAGGTCGTGACGCTGCCGATGAACAGCGTGTGTCCGTCGGGCGCCGATCGGGCGGCCCGCTCCGCGCCCACCATGGTGCTGCCGCCAGGCGCATTCGCCACGAGGAAGGGCTGGCCCAGCGCGTCTCCCATCTTCTGCGCCAGCAGGCGCGCCACGAGGTCGGTCGGACCGCCGGCCGCGTACGGCATGATCATCGTGACCGGGCGGCTGGGCCAGGGCGCCTGCGCCCGGGCGGGCCCGGCAAGTGGCGCCAGCGCGGCGGCGATGGCTAGCGATGCGGTGCGGCGATCCATGGCTTGTCTCCGATGCATCCCGGTGGGATGTTTGTGGTTTCAGTGTACGGAATCAAGT
>DAIMZU010000001.1:0-34976 GCA_036733845.1 Ramlibacter sp. | reverse complement strand
GTCCCGCACCGTGCGTTCGCCGCTTTCGTTCGATGGCGAACGCTCGCTCGAAGTCGACGCCGCACCCGTGCTCGGCCAGCACAACGCCGAACTGGGCCGCGGCTGGCCGCCGCGCGACGCGCAGGGCGCGTGAGCAGGCAGGCCATGGTTTCCACGTCCTTGTCATGAGTCCAGAAGGAGACAACCCATGAGATATTCGAAACGCCAGTTGCTCCGCGCCACCGGCGCGGCTGCCGCAGCCACCTTGCTGCCGGGCCTGGCCCGGTCGCAGGCCGCCTTCCCGAACAAACCCATCCGCATCATCGTGCCCTACGCACCGGGTGGCACCACCGACATCGTGGGTCGCCGCGTGGGGCAGCGGATGTCCGAGCTGCTCGGCCAGCCGGTGGTGGTCGAAAACCGCTCAGGCGCCAACACCTCCATCGGGGCGGAGGCCGTGGCCAAGTCCCCGGCGGACGGCTACACCCTGCTGTTCACGAATGACGCGACCTTCGTCGCGAACCCGATCCTGTTCCCACGGCTGCCCTATGACGTGCAGCGCGACTTCGTGCCCGTGGCCACCGTTACGTACGTGGCACTCGCGCTGGTGACCAATGCCGCGACGCCGCCCGACAACATGCAGCAGCTGGCCGCGTTTGTGCGGGGGCGCAATGACCTCAGCTACGGCTCCTTCGGTGCGGGCAGCCAGCCGCACCTGATGGGCGAGATGTTCAAGACACTGACTGGCGCCAACCTGGTCCACGTGCCCTACAAGGGCGCCGGACCGGCAGTCACCGACGTACTCGGCAACCAGATCCTGTTCACCTTTCCCGCTTTCCCGACCGTCCAGGGCCACATCACGGGGGGACGGCTCAAGGTGCTGGCAGTCAGCGGTGAAAAACGGGTGCCGCTCGTGCCCAACGTGCAGACCTTCACCGAGGCTGGCTTCAAGGAAATGGACATGGGCGCCTGGTACGCCTTCCTGGCGCCTCGCGCCACCCCCCCGGAAGTCGTGCAGCGGCTCAACGCGGCGATCAATACCATCCTGGCCGACCGCGAATTCGTCGAAAAGAACATGACGAGCCAAGGCATGGCTCCCATGCCTGGTTCGTCCGACAACATGGCCAACCTGCTTCGCTCCGAAACCGAGCGCATGGCCCAGTACGTTCGCAAGTCCGGCGCGAAGGTCGAATAGCGTCCTTTGACGGGCCTGGCGCGGGTGCCTTGTGGCGGCGGCGCCAGGCGTGGGCGGCCGATCGTCCGGCCGCCGATCAGGCTCGCTTGTGGTGCTTGGCGATGAGTGCCTTCGCGCTCTCGAGCAGCTTCCTCGCGTCGTGGCCACGCTTGGAGACGTCCTCCACCCATTCATTCTCGACGCGCGCTGTCAGGCGTCGGAACTCCGCGGTCTCCGCTTCGCCGAAGACATGGATCGTATTGCCACGGTCCTGCACGCTCTTTCGCACCACGGGATCGAGGTCATCCTGCACCTTGCCCATCCAGGCCGACACCTCCATGCCGCTGTTGGCGTCGATCACCTTCTTCAGGTCGGGCGGCAGCGACTCGTACTTCGACTTGTTCATGGTCATGACGAAGGTGTTCGTGTAGAGGCCCGGCACGTCCGGGCTGAACTCGCTGTGGTGCTTGACGAGTTCCGGCACGCGCACCGACGGGATCACCTCCCAGGGTAGTGCGCAGGCGTCGATGGTGCCCTTGACCAGCGCGTCCGGAATCTGCGGCAGCGGCATGCCGACCGGCGTTGCGCCCGCCGCCCCGAGCAGCTTGGTGGCCTGCCGGGTCGGACCGCGCACCTTGAGGTTGCGCAGGTCACCCGCCGAACGGATCGGCCTGTCCTTGGAATGCAGCACGCCCGGCCCATGAGTGTGGAAGGCGATGACCTGCGTCTCCTTGAACTCGTCCGGCATCTGCGTCTGGAAGAACTCCCAGGCCGCACGCGACGCGGTTTCGGCCTTGTAGATCATGAACGGCAGTTCGAACACCTCCGTGCGCGGAAAACGGCCGGCGTTGTTTCCGGGCAGTGTCCAGATGATGTCGACGACGCCATCTCGCGCCTGGTCATACAACGCCGCCGGGCTGCCGCCGAGCTGCATGGCAGGGTACCCCTCGAATTTGATTCGCCCGTTCGAGTCCTTCTCGACCTTGTCCATCCATGCCCGGTGAATGCGGGTGTAGACGGTCGACTGAGGAGCCATGAAGGTATGGAACTTCAGGGTCACGGCCTGCTGCGCCCGCCCGGTGAGCGCGGGGGCGCCCAGGACGACCGCGGCGGAACCGCTCTGCAGGAATTTGCGCCGATCGATCATTCGCTTGTCTCCTTGGTGTGAAATTAATGGTTGTTGAAACGAATGCGCCTCAGGCCGCCTGCGCGAAGCCGAGGTCGACGCCGGGGGCGTCATAGGTGAACAGCGGGTCGTAGCGTTCGCGCGTGCGCGGCTCGCTCCACTCGCGGTCCACATAGGCCTGCGCGCCAGCGGCGTCGGCCAGTGCCGGGTTGTGGAACCGCTTGCCGGCCTCGGCAGAGGCGCGCACGATGTTGGACGTTCGCCCGATGCGAAGATCCTCGTAGCGGCGCAAGGCCGCCGGGATGTCGCGGGCCCCGGCGCGAAGGCAGCGCGCGAGGACGATCGCGTCCTCCAGCGCCATGCAGGCGCCTTGCGCCAGGAAGGGCAGCGTGGGGTGCGCGGCATCGCCTGCCAGGGTCACCCGGCCGCTGCCCCAGGTCGCAAGCGGCTCGCGCACCATGAGGGCCCACTTCAGGGGTTCAGCGAGCCGTTCGATGATCGCGTGCACGTCTTCGTGCCAGCCCGCGAAGTCCGCGGCGCATTCCAGCCGTGATCCGCGCTCGGTCCACGACTCGCGCTGCCAGTCGCTGCGCTCGACGATGCCGACGAAATTCAACAGGCGGCCAGCCCGCACCGGATAGGTGATGACGTGCCGCCCCGGTCCGATCCAGTTGGTTCCCACGGGCTCGCGCAACCGCTCGGGCAGGTCGTCGATGGGCACCAGCCCGCGCCATGCCAGGCAGCCGGTGAACACCGGTCGGTTCGCATGGCCCAGCGCCGCGCGCAGGGTCGAGTGCACGCCATCGCAGGCCACCACCACCTCGCAGGACTCCTTGGTCCCATCGGCCAACGAGAGCACGGGCTGCGATCCCTGCAGCTCGGCCGCGGTGCAGCGGGCGCCAAAGCGCACCGCCTGCGATCCGGCGGTGGCGACCAGCGCGTCCAGCAGCAGTTGGTGCAGGTCCGCGCGATGAACCATCAGGTAGGGAAACCCATAGCGCTCGCGGGCACTGGCACCGAGGTCGAACAGCTTCCAGCGCTGGCCGGTGCTCCAGAGCCGGACCTCCTTGCCGCGAGGGATGCTGCTGATCGCCTCCAGCGCCGCGCCGAGTCCGAGGTCCGCGAGGCACCGTGTGGCGTTGGGGCTGAGCTGGACGCCGGCGCCCACGTCGGCACACGCAGCCGCCTGTTCGAGCACGCGCACCTCGAAGCCGCGCCGAGCCAGGGCCAGCGCGAGCGCCAGCCCGGCGATGCCGGCCCCCACGATGGTGACGCGGGGAAGCGTGGGGCTCACTTGGCGGGCACGGCGGCGGCCGATGGCTCCATGGCCACAGGCACGGCGGGGGTCTCTTCCTGCGCCAGCATGCGGTTGACGGTGCGGCGCATGTGCACCCGCGCCCGATCCGAGACGATGTCCACGAGCCGCGACTCGCCTGTCTTCTGCAGCATCTCGGCCTGGCCTTCGACGATGCCCTTGTCTTCCTGGAAGGCCCGGCTGATCTCCTGGAACAGTTGCTCGGTGGCGGCCGGGTCGTCCTGGCGATAACCGTTGGCCGTGGACCAGTAATAGAAGCAGGTGTTGTCGGTCTCGGGGGTCAGCCCGTGGAACAGGCGCAGCTGGAATCCACCCTCCTGCTCGCGGTTTTCCGCGGCGCCACGCCCGACATCGAGTGCACCGCTCCACTGGATGATGGATCCGGGGGCGATGTATTCGAACTCCTGCCAGCGATCCACCCGGCCCTGGAAGCCAGCGGCCTTGACATACGAAGGCGGCGGAATCGAATCGAGCATCCAGCGGATGTAGTGCAGCCCGCTGTCCTTGGGCGTGACGGTCATCTTGGCGTCGATATGCACCTTCGGGTTGCCGCCGATGGTGGTCTTGTGGACGTAGCCCAGGTGCGTCAGGTCCATCAGGTTGTCGACCATCAGCATGTAGTTGGCCTTGACGTGGTAGACCTCGTGCTTGTGCGGCCACTTGCGATAGTCGTTGTGCCACGGATAGTCGAGGATCTTGCTCTCGTCGGCGTCCTGCGGCTCACCCATCCAGATCCACAGGAACTCGTCCTTCTCCACCAGCGGGTACGCGCGCACCCGGGCCTGCTTGGGAATCGTGGCCTGGCCCGGGATGTGCACGCACGAACCGGAGCAGTCGAACACCATCCCGTGATAGCCGCATTGCAGCCCCTCCTCGACCACCTCGCCGAAGCGCAGCGGCGTGCCGCGGTGGCAGCAGCGGTCTTCCAGCGCAGAGGCTTTGCCGCTCGCCTTGTCCCGGAAGAGGACGACCGATTCGTTGCAGATGGTGCGTGCCATCGGCTGGTCCTTGACTTCGTGGGCCCAAGCGGCGATATACCAGGCATTCTTGATGAACATGCTCAGCTCCTGTGGGTTCGACGTATGCGCGCCGTATACTTGAATCGCGTAAAAACCATTCTGGATACGGTTTCGCCGCGCAGTTCATGGGGTAAACCCGAGTCTTCGCGTATACATCATCCATCTTGAGGCATTCCGCACGACCGTGACCCTCGAATCCGGCCAACCCCAGACCATCCGGGCCATCCTGGGCCTGCGCAAGCTCATCGTCGAAGGCCAGCTCGCGCCGGGCGAGCGGGTGCTCGAGCCCACGCTGGTGGACCGTCTCGGCGTGTCCCGAACGCCTGCGCGCGCCGCCCTCCTGCGGCTTTTCGAGGAAGGCCTCCTTGAGCAGATGCCCGGGGGCGGCTACGTCGTCGCGCGTTTTTCAGAAAGCGACGTGTTCGACGCCATCGCGATCCGGGGCACCCTCGAGGGCATGGCCGCGCGCCTGGCCGCCGAACGCGGCGCAGGAGAAGCCGTGCTGTCGGCCATGCACCGCTGCGTCGACGAACTCGACACGGTCGTCGACAACCTCGAGCACAACCCCGACCTCACCGGCTACGTTCGCCTGAACGACCGGTTCCACGACCTGATGCTGCAGGGTGCCCGCAGCCCGATGCTGCGCCGGGCACTCGAGCGGCAGATGGCCCTGCCCTTCGCGGCGCCAAACGCCTTCGTGAGCATCTCGCGCGCCGATACCGAGGAGGTGCAGAGCATCCTGGTGGTCTCGCAGGAGCAGCACCGCTCCCTGCTCGAAGCCATCGAGCAGCGCGAGGGCACGCGCGCCGAAGCGGTCGCGATCGAACACGCCCGATCCGCCTGGAAGTTCCTGCGCCGGGTGTTCCAGGCCGGCCGCGTCGGATCACTACCGCCGTCCCTCAAATTTCTGGAGCCGCACCTGCGCTGAGGCGCAGCTCCGAAGGAACCTGCCATGCCCGTCGCCCGCCTCCATGGCCTTCGCCATTATTTCCGGCTGGAAGGCCATCCGGAACGCGAACCGCTGCTGCTGGTCCACCCGATCGGAGCCGATCACAGCCTCTTCGACAAGCTCGTGCCGTTGCTGACGGGCCGCTACCAGGTGCTGCGGCCTGACCTTCGCGGCCACGGTGGCACCGAAACGCCGGCGGTCGACTGCACGCTGGCCGATCTCTCAGCCGACCTGCTGGCCTTGGCCGACGCCGTCGGATGGCGACGTTTCACCGCCTGCGGCGTCTCGCTGGGAGCCATGGCGTCGCTGCACACCGCGCTGATCGCACCGGATCGGGTGGGGGCGCTCGTGCTGTGTTCCTCCGCGCCCGTGATGGCGCCGCCACCGGGCGGCTGGGAGCAGCGCGCGCAGGTTGCCCGCAGCCAAGGCATGGCCGCGCTCGCGCCGGCGATGGTCGAGCGCATGTTCTCGCCGGAACACCGGGCGAGCGGGGACGCGCAGGTCGAGACGCTTCGCACCGTGTTCCTGCGCACCGACCCGGCCGGGTATGCAGCCTGTGTCGCCGTGCTGCGGGACGCCGATCTGCGGGAGTCCCTGCCACAGGTGCGCGCACCCGCGTGGATCCTGCGCGGCAGCCACGATCCGCTGATCACGCCCGAAAAGGTGCAGGCGCTGCACGCCGGGCTGGCCGGATCGCACCTGCAGGAGATTGCGTGTGGGCACTTTCCGCCGGTGGAGGCTCCGGCCGAATTCGCCCGTGTGCTGCTCGATCTGCCGCCGGACGCCTGACGCCTGACGCCAAACGCCTACAGGAACACGCCGCCGCCATCGACGGCCAGCGTCTGGCCGGTGATGAAGGCGGCCGCATCGCTGATCAGGAACGCCAGGGCGCCCACCAGGTCGGCCGGTGTCTGGTCCCTTTGCAGGCACCGCCCGGCGGTCCGCGCGTTGTCGCCGATGCGCTCATGCAGGCCGGCCTGCAGCACGCCGTCACTCAGCGTGAAGCCGGGGGCGATGGCATTGACCGTGACCTTGTCCCGGCTCATCTCGCGCGCCAGCGACCGCGTGAACGCGATGACCGCGCCCTTGCTGGCCACGTAATGGGCCATGTTCGGCGTGCCCTTGACCGGCACGGTCGATGCAATGTTCACCAGGCGTCCCCGGCCACTGCGACGCAGCGCAGCCGATGCCGCCTTGGCGCAGTTGAATACACCCAGCGTGTTGACTTCCATCACGCGCATCCACTCGGCGTTGTCGATCTTCTCGAAGGGCTGCAGCGCCAGGCCAGTGAACAAACCCGCGTTGTTGACCAGCGCGTCAACGCCACCGAACTCACGCTCGCCAGCTTCCACCATGGCACGGGCGTCGGTTTCGCTCACGACGTCGGCGTCGACGCCCACCGCCTGCAGCCCTGATGACCGCAGACGGGCTGCGGCCTCCTGCGCCGCCCGCCGGTCGGCGATCACGATGCGATGGCCCAGGCGGGCGAGATGCTCGGCGAAAGCAAGACCGATGCCGCTGGCACCGCCGGTGATGATGACGGTCTTCGGCGGCTCGGCCGCAAGAGGCGTGGGGTCGGCCATCATTCCGCCCGGATTCCAGCTGCCTTCACGACCTGCGCGGCGCGCTGGATCTCTCCTTCGACAAAGCTGCGGAAGCTGTCTCCCGTGCGTGGGATCATCTGCACCCCCATGCCACGCAAGGTGTTGCGGATGGCGGTGTCACCCAGCGCCGCCTCGCTCGCGCGGCGCAGTTCAGCCAGCACGTCAGCGGGGGTTCCCTTGGGCGCAAACAGGCCCGCCCATGTCCCGGATTCGACGCCGCGGATCCCGAGCTCCGCGAAGGTTGGCACGTCAGGCAGCGCGAAATGGCGCTCAGCAGCGGCAACGGCCAGCGCACGGGTCTTTCCGCCCTGCACGTGCGGGAGCGACACCACCACGGTATCGAACATCATGTCCACCACGCCGCTCAACAGGTCGACGGATGCTGGAGCGCCACCCTTGTACGGCACATGCGACAGTTGCACGTTGGCGGCTCGCTCGAACATCGCGCCAGCAAGGTGCAGCGAAGTGCCGACCCCCGCCGACGCATAGGTCAGCTTTCCGGGTTCTGCCCGTGCACGGGCCACCAGGTCAGGGACGTCCCTGGGCCCTTTCTGGGCATGCACCACCAGTACATTCGGCACGAATCCGAAGAGCGCGATGGGCTCGAAGTCGGCGAGTGCGTCATACCCAGGCTTTGAAAAGAGCGAAGGATTCGCGCCATGCGTCGCCGACGTCCCGATGAGTAGCGTGTAGCCATCGGGCTGGGCGCGGGCGACTGCCGCGGCTCCGATGGTTCCCGCTGCACCCGAACGGTTCTCAATAACGACAGACTGGCGCAGTTCTCGACTCAAGCCTTGGCTGACGGTTCGCGAAATGCTGTCGATCGCACCGGCCGGTGCGAAGGGAACGATGAGCCGTACCGATTGCTGCGGATAGTTTCGTTGCTGCGCCAGCGCCGCCGGGAGCGAGCCGCTGGCGATTGCCGCCAGGCCCAGCTGGATGCAGGCGCGGCGAGAGGGGTGGGTCCGCGATCTCATTGAATGTGTCTCCTGTCGTTTGTCATGTGAGTCGCCCATGGGCGCGGAAACCGCAGCAAGGCTCAGCTTCCGCGGGATGCGGTCCCGCGGATCACGTACGGTAGAACGTTGTCTCCGACGCGCTCGATGTGCTGCCGAAGAATGTTGCCGGCTTTTCGGGCATCCCGGTCCAGCGCCGCCTGCATCATGGCGCGGTGTTCGCCTGGAACGTCCTTGTCGACCGGGTGCTCGGCCAGGAAAAGCCGCCGATAGCGATCGAACATATCGTGCAACTGCCCGCAAAACTGCAAAAGCAGCGGCATGCCACAAGCCGAAGCGAGCGTGTGGTGAAAGACACGGTGCAGGCGCTCCCACTCCTGAACGTTTCGCAGTCGCTCCGTGCTGTTGTCGACCTTGGCCAGCCAGTGATAGGCGCCAACAACGCGCGCTTCCCACTCGTTGTCGCCATTGCGGATCGACTCCGTCAGAGCGAGCACCTCGAACTCTGCGCGAAGTCGGGTCACCTCCTTGCAGTTCGCCTCGGAGACAGCAGTGACCCGATAGCCACGCTGCTCTTCGACGGTCACGAACCCTTCGGCAGTCAAGCGAGAGAGCGCTTCCCGCAGGGGCGAGAGGCTGACACCGAAATGGGTGCGCAATTCGTCCAGGTTCAGCTTGCTGCCCGGTGCCATCCGCCCCGCAAGGATCGCCTCCCGCAAATCGGATGCGAGCGTCGAGGCCAGGGTACTGGAAGCGGACGTTTCCCGCGATCCAGGGGCGAAGGTCGTTCCCATTGCAGTGTGATCCGATCAGCCGATGAAACGGAGAATGGTAAGAGACAGTGACGGCACATAGGTCACGACCATCAACGCCGCCACGGCAACGACGACAAACGGCAAGGTGGCACGGCATATCTCCGACAGCGGGATGCGGAAGATCGCCTGGCCGACGAACAGATTGATGCCGAACGGTGGCGTGAACGTGCCGATGCTGAGGTTCATAACCACGATGACGCCGAAATGGACCGGATCGACACCGATGGCGCGGGCGATGGGAACCAGCAAGGGCGTGAGCACCAGAATCGCCGACGTGGTGTCCAACGCCGTGCCGACCATGATCAGCAGCAGATTGATGGACAGAAGAATGACCCAGGGCGGGACATCCAGACCGGTCACGGTCGAAACCAGCCACTGGGGGACACCGTTGGTCGTGAGCAGCCACGAAAAAACGCCTGCGGCAGCCACGATCACGAGCACCTGGGCGGTGAGGTACATCGACCGGCTCGCACTTTGCCAGATGTCACGCCAGGTGAGTTCCTTGTAGACAAGGCCAACCACGCCAATCGCGTAGATGCACGCAATACCGGCCGCTTCCGTCGGGGAGAACAGACCGGCATAGATTCCACCGAGAACGACCACGGGAGCGGCCAGGGCCCAGATGCCGTCCCGTGTGGCGGCCCAAAGCTCACGCATGCTGAACGGGTTGCCGCGCTTCTTGTCGTGCCGTCCGGTGTACCACCAGATGTAGGCGCCAAAGAATGCCGCGAGCAAGATACCGGGGACCAGCCCCGCCGCGAACAGCCGAACGATGGACGTGTCCGATGCGATGCCGTAGAGAATGAACCCGATCGAAGGCGGAATCAGATTACCGATGGCGCCCGAAGACACGATCAGGCCGGAGGCAAAGCGCGTCGAGTAGCCGTCGGCGACCATGCGGTCGTAGGTCAGACTGCCGACCGAAGCCACCGTTGCCGCCGTGGACCCGGAAACCGCACTGAACGCCACGGTCGTGCCGAGTGCCGTGAACGGCACTGCGCCGCGTACGCTGCCCATCGCGGCCGTCACGAAACGGATCAACCGGCGCGAGACGCCGCCACGCCCCATGAGGTCGCCAGCGAAGATGAAGAACGGGACCGCCAGCAGCGCGAACTTGTCGATGCTGCTGAACATGACCTGGTGCAGTACCGTCGCCGGCATGCTTCCGAACCCGGCCACCACAACGGCCGCGGTTGCCAGAAGAACCAGAAAAAAAGGAAAGCCGAGAGCCAGCAGCGCTAGCGGCATGAGCCCGAGCGTCAGCATCATGGCAGGGGTTTCTCCAGCAGGTTTCCGTCGCGTGCCGCCACGTGGAACGCACGGATCCGCAACACGGCAGCCAGAGCGACCAGGCCGAAGCCCACCAGGATCGCCGCATGCGGAATCGCCTTGGGCACGCCCGCGCTGGCGGTCACACCGCCCGTCTGGATGAACATGTGCACGACCTTCCACGACTGCGCGGCAACGAACAGTGCGCACGCGAAGATCGCCAGCGCCGCGATGGCGTCCCGCAGGCCACGCAGCCAGTCAGGCAACAGCGCGCCGATCAGGTCCATGGCAATGTGCTCGCCTTCGAAAGTGACCGCGACGAGACCGATGAAGATCCCCCAGATCATCAGGTAGACCATCACCTCCTCGGCCCAGAAGATCGGGGCACCAAGCAGGTAGCGGCCTGCCACGTTGGCAGTATTGAGGCCGACGCCGACGACCATCAACGCCGCCAGCAGGTGGCGGGGCAAGGTTGAAAAGAGCATGCGGTTCATGCGTCGCCCTCCCGGTTGGCAGTACGGGGGCCGTGGAGCACCCCCGCGGATCTCATGCCGATCAGTGCTTGCGGGCCGTCTCGAGCACCCGCTTGTAGAAAGCGTTCACTTGCGGGTTGCTCTGGGTGACCTCTTCACCGATGCCACCGAGCAGCTGACGCATGCGGTTCTGGTCGTCGGCCGAGAACTTGATCCACTCGCCGCCCTGCTCGGTCCAGCGGACTCGCATCTGGCCGTCGATCTCGCGGGACCTCGCCATCATCCGCGGCTGCAGCTTGGCACCTTCCTCAATCACCATCTGGCGCAGGTCAGCGGGAAGCCGGTTCAGGAAAGCGCGGCTCACTGCCGCCACCGAGACGACCATGGTGTCGTTGGAGTCCGTCAGGGCTTTGCTGATCTCGTTGAACTTGAGGTTGACGTAGACGGCCGTGGCGCTCTGGGTGCCGTCAATGACGCCCTGCTGCAGGCCGGGCACGACCTCGGCCAGATCCATGGGAACGGCGGTCGCACCCAGCTGCCGCATCTTGGCGCGCTCGGCAGGGGTCGCGTTGACGCGGAGCTTCTTTCCCTTGAAATCGTTCAGCGTGCGCAGCGGCTGCTTTCCGAAGTAGTTCGCGAACGCGAAGGTGTAGACCGTCAGCACCTGCATGCCCTTGTCATTGCCTAGGCTGAGGATTTCGCGATTGAGCTGGGGATCCAGGAGCGTCTTCTCGGCGTGTTCCATGTCCTTGAACAGCATGGGAATGCTGAAGACGCCGAAACGCGGGTCGACCCCCACGAAAAAGTCCGCTGGCGACGTGAAGGCCTCCACCGTCCCGAGCTGCACGCCCTCGATCTGACTGGCGATGGTGCCCAATTGATTGCGCGGAAAGAGCCGGACCTCGATCTTTCCGTTCGAACGGGCCTCGACGGCCTCCTTCATCCACGTACCCCACTGGTGCTGGATGTCGTTCATCGTGCCGAAGCCGATCTTCATCGTGAAGTCGGCAGCCCATGTCGGAGCCGCGGCCCCGACCAGAAGCGCGGTAGCGGCGGCGACTGTGCGGACGAGCCTGGGAATCGAAAGCATGTTGTGTCTCCTGTCTCTCGGTGGTGGGTGGGGAAGGTGCGGACCGGCCTTCAGGCTCTGTCTTCCGCGAGGAAATCACCGACCAGGCGCACGAAGCGCCCGGCGTGTTCGATCTGTGTCCAGTGGCCGCATTGCCCGAACACGTGCAGCTGTGACCGTGGGATCAGCTCGTGCAGACGCAGGCTGTTCGAGAGCGGGATGACCCGATCCTCGCGCCCGTGCACGACCAGGGTCTCGTGGGTCAGACGGCGGATCTGGTCGTCGGGCGTCGCCAGCCGCTCGATGGGGCGCTGGCGCGGAGCCGGAAACATGGCCGCGAAGGACTCGTGGAAGCCGGGGCGCGTGCTGGCCTCGTGGCGCGATTGCACCAGTTGCTCCGTCATGAGCGAATCGTCATGGGCGAACACCCCGATCAGCCGCCGCATGTTCTCCAGGCCAGGTTCGTAGCCCCAGACGGCGTCCAATCCCTCTGTCAAGGCAAAGGGCACTCCGACGGAGCCCATCAGCACCAGCCGCTCAACACGCTCCGGATGCCGCGCCGCCACCGCCAGTGCCAGCGCCCCGCCGAAGGAATTGCCCACCAGGTGGACCTTGGGCAAGTCGAGCGCGTCGAGGAAGCCGATGATGTGTCGCAGCCAGAGGTCCATGCCCCACTCGGCTCCGGCCGGGCGCTCGGTGTAGCCAAAGCCCACGATGTCGGGTGCCAGGACGCGGAACCGCGACGACAGGGGGCCGATCGCAAGCCGCCAGTTGGCGAAGGCCGTCACGCCGGGCCCGGAGCCATGGATCATGACCACCGGTGCACCGGAACCCGCTTCCAGGTAGTTGGTCCGGATGCCGGCAGCGAGGACCGACTTGCCGATTTCGGGGCTGGCCGCCGGGCGGGTGCTCGCGCTCACCACACGAGGTCTCCCTCTCGGATCAGCATCAGGCAGCCGGGGCTGCCGGTGAAGGGTGCATGCGGCACACCGATGGGCATGCGAAACCACGCACCGGGTTCGTAGGTGGTGTATTCGTCGCTCAGGTAGCCGTCGAGAACCAGTGTCTCTTCGCCCATTGCGTGATCGTGCGAAGGAATCTTCTTGTCGGGATGAACCTGGCCGATGCGCGCCACCTCGATGCCGTGCGGGTCGCGGTAGAGGTGGAGCACGGTGGCGCCGCGGTGCGGGAAGGGCATCCATTGCGCAGTCTGGCTGTCGATCACGAAGCGCTGGTCGCCCGTGGGACGGATCGGCACGCGCCGCTTGACATACAGCGTGCAGCCCTCGGCCGAGGACAGCTGGATGGTCGCCCCGGGAACGTTGCGCACGAAGGTGTGACGGCCATACTCGCCCAGGCCGTCGGAGACACTGCCGTCGAGGACGAAGAATTCCAGCCGCTCCGTCAGTTGCTCCTGCGGAAAGCTGGCGCCCGGCTCCATCTTGAAGAGCGCCGTCTCGCGCCCTTTGCGCGGGTCGTTGACGCGCTCCATCACCTTGCGGGTGACACCCGGGACACCCGTCGGCTCCCAGGGCATGTCGCGTGTCTGGATATTCACGACGGCGTTGGCGTCGGCATTGACATTGGTGGTCTCGATCACGTGTTTCTCCTTGCTTCAGTTCGCGGGCGTCGCCGCATCAAAGCTTCACGCAGACATTGCGCAACTCGGTATAGAACTCGAGGGAATGCACGCCACCCTCGCGCCCGATGCCTGAGTGCTTCGACCCGCCGAAAGGGGTGCGCAGGTCACGCAGGAACCAGCTGTTGACCCAGCAGATGCCAACCTCGAGCTGGCGCGGCACGCGGTGCGCGCGGGAAAGGTCAGTGGTATAGACCGAGGCCGCCAGCCCATAGGGCGTGTCGTTGGCCATGGCGATCGCCTCCTCCTCGGTGTCGAAGGGAGTGACGTGGCAGCAGGGGCCGAAGATTTCTTCCCGGACGATGGACGAGCTCTCGGGCAGCCCCGTCCAGATGGTGGGCTGCACCCACGCGCCGTCGCGCAGCGCCTCGGGCATGTCGGGAATGCCGCCGCCGGTGACGACCCGGGCGCCCTCGGCGCGCGCGCGCTCGTAGTAGCCCAGCACCTTGCGCTGGTGCTCGCGCGAGATCAGCGGGCCGATTCCCGTGCCCTCGTCTTCGGGACGCCCTGGCCGCAGGCGCTCCGCGGCAGCCTTCAGCCTTGCGACAAACGTCTCGAACAGCGGCCGCTCGACGTAAACGCGCTCGGTGCCCAGGCAGACCTGGCCGCAATTGGCGAAGACCGAACGCGTGGTGGCTTCGATGGCCAGGTCGAGGTTGCAGTCCGCGAACACCAGCGCGGGATTCTTTCCGCCCAGTTCCATGGAGGTCGCCTTGATGCCCGCAGCGGCCGCCCGAAGGATGGCCGCTCCGGTGGTCGTCTCGCCGGTGAAGGTGACGGCGTCCACGCCCGGGTGGGTGGTCAGAAACTCGCCGGCTGAGTCCGGGCCGAAGCCGTGGACGACGTTGTAGACACCCGGGGGCACACCGACGCTGTCCATGACTTCGGCCAGCAGCGTCGCCGTGGCCGGCGACTCCTCGCTGGGCTTGACCACCACCGCATTGCCGCAGGCCAGCGCCGGAGCCACCTTCCACGTCATCAGCAACAGCGGCAGGTTCCAGGGGCAGATCACGGCCACGACGCCCTTGGGCACGCGCACGGCGTAGTTGATGGCGCCCTTTCCGTCCGGCGTGGGCATCTCGAAGAACTCCGAAGCGACGTTCTTGACCATGTCCGCGAAAACCCGGAAATTGGCCGCGCCTCGCGGTATGTCCAGGTGCGAGGCGAGGCTCACGGGCTTGCCGGTGTCCGCCACCTCGGCTGCGACGAACTCATCGAAACGCCGCTCGATCTCCGCGGCGACGCGGTGCAGCATCGCGGTGCGATCGGCCACGCTCAGGCGGCCCCAGGGGCCCGACAGCGCAGCGCGGGCGGCGTGCACGGCACGGTCGACGTCTTCGCGTGAGGCCTCCTGGACGCGGGCGACCAGGCGGCCGTCGACGGGGCTGACCTTCTCGAAGAAGCGCGTCGGATCCGGCGCCTGGAAACTGCCGCCGATGAAGGCACGCCATTCCTGCGGCGACTGCGTCCGGGGTGCGCTCATGCTCACGTCGGTGCGTTCAGGCAGCATGAATTCTCCCGTTCAGAGCTTGAGGTGGCTGCGGTCGCAGATCGGAGCCGTGCCGGTCCGCTTGCAGCCGCACAGCAGCACGGTCTCGGTCTTCTCCTGCGTCCAGATCACAGGCTTGATGCCGCCCTTGTGCATGGTGTGCGAACCGTCACAGAAGGGCTGGTTCTTGCTCATGCCGCAAGCGCAGTAGGCATAGCGATAGCCTTCGAGCAGTTCGATCCGGAACGGCATACGGGATGCGACGACAGGTTGCAGGTCGTCGGCCGGCGAGGATTCAAGTGGGGTTGTCACGGACTCTTCCGATGAATGGCGATGACGCGCAGTATTCGGAAGAAAATCGATTTTGGCCACAGCAATCGATTAAGTAGAAACCCGATGAGCGTTTTACCCCACTACGAAAGGTTCGTTGTTCGAGTGGCGCTGCCCTCCGCGCGCCTCAGCGGGATCGTCGAGGCGTCGCGAGCGATGGCAAGAAATGCCTGGAGCACGGGCGACTCGTCACCGCGCCGGTAGAGGCAGGCGAGCTCGATGTCCTTGAGCGAGTCGGACTGCAGCGGCCGGAACTCGACCCCTGCGAGACGAAGGTTGGCCGCCGACTCGGTGGTCACGCACAGGCCGAAGCCATTGGCCACCAGCGCAATGCAGGTGACGGCGTCCTCCACCTCCTGCTCGATGACGATGCGCACGCCCTCCCGCAGAAAAGCGCCGATCACCTCCTGGGCCAGGCCCGCCATGGGGATGTTCGGATAGAGGATCATGGGTTCGCTGTCGAGATCGCGAATGGTGACGTGGCGCTTGCGGCAGAGGCGGTGCCCCTGCGGCATGCCGACGAGGAAGCGCTCGCGCAGGACCGTCTCCGCAACCAGGTCAGGCTCATCGGGAACCAGCCGGTTGAAACCAATGGCGATTCGCCGTTCGCGCAGCGCCTGTATCTGCTCGAGCTTGGTCATGTTGTGCAGACGGATCGTCACGTCCGGGCGGCTGCGGCGGAACCGGGCGAGCAACGCGGGGATGACGTTGAGGACGCCCGATCCGAAGGTGCCCACGTCGAGTTGGCCCAGCATGCCCTGCCCCGCCCGGCGCGCGCGGTCGGCGGCGCGACGCGCCAGGGCCAGGACGTTCGGCGCCTCCTCGAGCAGCGCCTGTCCGGCCGACGTGAGTTCGACCCCTTTGGGTGTGCGTGCGAACAGGGCAATACCGAGTTCTTTCTCCAGCGCCTTCATGTGGCGGGTCAGCGGCGGCTGGGACATGTGCAGGCGGGCCGCCGCCCGGCTGAGGCTCCCCTCCTGCGCCACAGCCACGAAATAGTGCATTTGCTTGAGGTCCATTTCAGTATTGTGGACCCGGACCATACCGAACCGGTATCGCCACACCACAAATCAGTATTTGACGGAATGAGTGGATCAGCGCGATTCTCGGCAACTACCGATCTCACGGGTCTCGCCGGCTCGAGCCGGGGTTGGCTGATGCCCGGCGTTTCCCCCCTCCCCCGACAAGGAGCCAACTTGCCCATCGTACAGATCACCCTCGTGGAGGGTCGCGACGAAGCGACCGTCAAGACCTGCATCAAGGAAGTGGCCACCACGCTCCACCGGACCCTGGGTGCGCCCATGGACACCATCCGCGTGCTCGTGTCCCAGGTGCCCGGCTCGCAGTGGGGCGTCGGCGACCGCACGCGCGACGAGATCGACGCCGCACGCGCCAAGCAACAGGAGAATCGATGACCCCCGGACAACATGCCGAAGCAGCACTCGCCCTGCGGCAGGCGACGCAGAGCGGGGAATGGATCCCGCCCTTGCGCGCCCGTTATCCCGACCTGGATGCACAGTCTGCCTACGCAATCCAGCATCTCAACACGCAGGAGCGCCTGAAGGCCGGTGCGCGCATCGTCGGGCGGAAGATCGGTCTGACGGCGCGTGCGGTGCAAGCCCAGCTCGGCGTCGACCAGCCGGATTTCGGAACGCTCTTCGACGACATGGGTTATGGAGACGGCGAGCCGGTCCCGCTTTCCGTGCTGCAGCAACCCAAGATCGAGGCGGAGATCGCCTTCGTGATGGGGCGCGATCTCGACATGGAGCGGCCCGCGCAGGTTGACGTCATGAACGCCATCGCCTACGCCCTGCCGGCGCTGGAGATCGTCGGCAGCCGCATCGCCAGCTGGGACATCAAGTTCGTCGATACCGTGGCCGACAATGCCTCATCGGCCGCGTATGTACTCGGCGCAAGTCCGCGCCGCCTGGGCGAGTTCGACATGCGCCTGTGCGGGATGGCCCTGATGCGTCGGGGAGAACCGGTCTCGACTGGCGCCGGTGCGGCCTGCCTGGGCCACCCGCTGAACGCGGTCACATGGCTGGCCCGCACGATGGCCGCGCTGGGAACACCATTGCGCGAAGGCGACCTGGTGCTCTCCGGAGCGCTGGGCCCGATGGTCGCCGTGCAGCCAGGTGACGTGTTCGATGCCCACATCAACGGCCTGGGGCGCGTCAAGGCCGTCTTTGAAGCGGAGGTGCGGCCATGAACCGTATTGAAGAACTCGCCGCATTGCTGGACGATGCAGCGCGCCACGCCACGGAGGCTACGCAGTTCGACCCGCAGGGGGAGCTCCCGCTGTCCGAGGCCTATGCCATCCAGCAGGCATCGATTGCCCGGCGCCTGTCACGCGGGGAACGGCGGGTCGGTGTCAAGATGGGGTTCACCAGCCGCGCAAAGATGGTCCAGATGGGGTTGAGCGACCTGATCTGGGGCCGGCTCACGGATGCCATGAAGGTCGAGGAAGGCGGTGGCACGCGCTTCGAGGGCTACGTGCATCCGCGGGTCGAACCGGAGATCGCCTTCGTCCTGAAGAAAGCGATGGACGGAAGCGAGACCGGCGCCCAGGCGCTGGCTGCCGTGGAGGCGATCGCCCCGGCGCTGGAGATCATCGATTCGCGATACAAGGA
Organism: Ramlibacter sp.; assembly: GCA_036733845.1. Classification (GTDB taxonomy): domain Bacteria; phylum Pseudomonadota; class Gammaproteobacteria; order Burkholderiales; family Burkholderiaceae_C; genus Ramlibacter. The sequence continues at coordinate 17,140 of DAIMZU010000001.1, read as the reverse complement.
CTTCAAGTTCTCACTGCCTGAAGTCATCGCCGACAACGCCTCCTCCAGCGGCTTCGTGCTGGGCAACTGGCACGATCCGCGCCAGGAATTCGGCAACCTGGGCCTCGTCCTGTCGATCGATGGGCGCGCGGTGCAGGTGGGATCGACGGCGTCGATCCTGGGGCATCCGTTGCGGTCGCTGGTGGCGGCAGCACGCCTGTCCGCGGCCGCCGGCGAGCCGCTGCAAGCCGGCTGGATCGTGATGGCGGGCGGCGCCACCCAGGCCGAGTGGATCCAGCCCGGGCAGTACGTTTCGGTGGACATGGAAGGCCTCGGGCAGGCGGGATTCCGCGTCGAGACCGGTGCCCGCAAGGAGGCATAGATGAACGACAAACTGAAAGTGGCGATCATCGGGTCGGGCAACATCGGCACCGACCTGATGATCAAGGTCATGCGAAATGGCAAGCACCTTGAAATGGGTGCGATGGTCGGCGTGGACCCGACATCGGATGGCCTCGCCCGCGCCGAGCGCCTGGGCGTCCCGACGACCGCCAAGGGAATCGAGGGCCTGCTGGAGCTCGAGGTTTTCAAGGACATCGATATTGCCTTCGATGCCACGTCGGCAGGCGCGCACCGGCACCACGACCAGGTGCTGCGGGCCCACGGCATCCAGGTGATCGATCTCACTCCCGCCGCCCTGGGACCCTACGTGATCCCGGCCATCAATCTGGAGGCCGAGAACGCGCCCAACATGAACATGGTGACCTGCGGTGGCCAGGCGACCATTCCCATCGTGGCGGCGGTGTCGCGAGTCGCCAAGGTGTACTACGGAGAGATCGTGGCCTCGATCGCCAGCAAGAGCGCCGGCCCCGGCACGCGGGCGAACATCGACGAGTTCACCGAGACGACGCGCGCCGCGATCGAAAAACTGGGCGGAGCGCAGCGCGGCAAGGCGATCATCGTCCTGAACCCGGCCGAGCCACCGCTGATCATGCGCGACACCGTCTTCGTTCTGTCTGAACTCGCCGACACGGCTGCGGTCGAAGACAGCATCACCCGCATGGTCGAGACGGTGCAGGGGTATGTGCCCGGCTATCGCCTGAAGCAGAAGGTGCAGTTCGACGTGATCCCCCCCGAAGCGCCGCTGAACGTGCCGGGCGTGGGTCCGCGCCACGGGCTCAAGACCTCTGTTTTCCTGGAGGTCGAAGGCGCCGCGCATTACCTGCCAGCCTACGCGGGGAACCTGGACATCATGACATCGGCCGCCCTCGCTTGCGGCGAGATGATGGCGCGGCGACGGCGTGAGGCCGGCCTGGCGCGTGGTCTGAAGGAGATCGCATGACGCACGACCCTGGGAAGAAGCTGTACATCAGCGACGTGACCTTGCGCGATGGCAGCCACGCCATCCGCCATCAGTACAGCGTAGCGAATGTTCGCGCCATCGCCGCGGCGCTGGATGCGGCCGGCGTGGACAGCCTCGAAGTGGCGCACGGCGACGGCCTGGAAGGCTCGAGTTTCAACTACGGATTCGGCGCCCACACCGACGTGGAGTGGATCGCCGCCGCAGCCGAGACGGTGAAACGAGCCAGGATTGCAACGCTGCTGCTGCCCGGAATCGGCACCATCCATGACCTGCGCAATGCCTATGATGCCGGTGCCCGCGTGGTACGTGTCGCGACGCACTGCACGGAAGCCGACGTTTCCAGGCAGCACCTGGAGTACGCGCGCGAACTGGGCATGGACCCGGTTGGCTTCCTCATGATGAGCCACATGTCGACGCCCCAGAAACTCGCGCAACAAGCCAAGCTGATGGAGAGCTACGGCGCCACCTGCGTCTACGTGGTCGACTCCGGCGGCGCCCTCGGCATGAACGACGTGCGAGATCGCTTCCGCGCCTTCAAGGACGCCCTCAAGCCCGAGACGCAGACGGGCATGCATGCCCATCACAACCTCAGCCTGGGGGGCGCCAACTCCATCGTCGCGGTGGAAGAAGGCTGCGACCGCATCGACGCCAGCCTGGCGGGCATGGGCGCGGGCGCCGGCAACGCGCCGCTGGAGGTCTTCATCGCCGCCGCGGATCGCCTCGGCTGGAACCACGGTTGCGATCTCTATACCCTGATGGACGCCGCTGACGACATCGTGCGTCCGCTACAGGACCGGCCGGTGCGGGTGGACCGCGAAACCCTGGCGCTCGGGTACGCGGGCGTGTATTCCAGCTTCCTGCGCCACGCCGAGGTTGCAGCGCGCAAGTACCAGCTCAAGACCGTCGACATTCTGGTCGAGCTTGGGCGCCGGAAGATGGTGGGCGGACAGGAAGACATGATCGTCGATGTGGCGCTGGACCTGCTGAAAGCCCAGGAACGAAGTGCGGCTGCAGCCTAGGGGCATGTCCATCACCTGGGGAAATTCCAGATGACCGTCCAGACGTCCTCTGACCTCACGCGCGCCGTCCTTGCCGAGGTGGAGCGTACCCCCGACCCGCGGCTGCGCCGCCTGCTCGCCAGTGCGGTGCAGCACCTGCACGCCTTCGTTCGCGACACCGAACTGACCGAGCCGGAGTTCCGGCAGATCTGCGGGCTCATCGCCAAGGCTGGACAACTCACCAACGCCTCGCACAACGAGGTCGTCCTGGCCGCCGGATCTCTGGGTGTCTCCGCCCTGGTCTGCCTGTTGAACAACGCAGGCGGCGAAGCCGGGGAAACCACGGCCAACCTGATGGGTCCGTTCTGGCGCCAGGGCGCTCCGCAGACGCCCACGGGTGGGTCCATCGTCCGCTCGCCGACACCCGGAGACCCGGTGTTCGTGACCATCTGGGTCGTGGACGCGCAGGGTCGGCCGGTGCCGGATGCCGACGTGGACGTCTGGCAGGCATCGGGCGAGGGCTACTACGAAAACCAGGACCCGCAGCAGGCTGACATGAACCTGCGCGGCCGATTCGTGAGCGACGGCCAGGGCTGCGTGCGGTTCCGAACGGTCAAGCCGTCCGGGTATCCCATTCCGGTCACGGGCCCCGTGGGAGCGCTGATTGCGGCCCAGGGGAGGCACAACATGCGACCGGCACACATTCACTTCCTGATCCACAAGACGGGCTACAAGTCACAGTTCTCGCAGCTCTACTCCAACGACGATCCCTACCTTGAAACCGACGTTCAGTTCGGCGTGACGCGAGCGCTCGTGGGCCATTACGTCGACCAGCAGGGCAAGCCTGCACCCGACCCCGATGTTCAAGGCCGCTGGTACTCCCTCGAGCACCGCTTCATCCTGACCCCGGGTGACGACAGTCTTCCCCCGGCGCCCATCACCGGGAAGGCTGAGGGCGCTCGCCCGCCGCTGGTGAGACTGGAGCGAAAGCGCTAGATGGCAACGCACGACGCCCCTGCGGCACTGACCGCACCCACGCCAGAGGCGCCCCCCTGCGCGGGGCCGGACAGGCGCCTGCGCGCGCCCCGGCTGCGGTTGCCGTCGGGCACGGTGGACTGCCACGCTCACGTATTCGGCCCGCGCACCCAGTTCGCGTTCTCGCCCGAACGCAGCTATACCCCCGAGGATTGCACGGTGGACGACTACCGTGCGCTGCTGGACATGCTGGGGATCGAGCGGTGCGTCATCGTTCATGGCGGCGCCCACGGCACCGACAATTCGGTGACGATGGCCGCCTTGCAGGCGCTCGGCAGCCGGTCGCGGGGCGTCGCGGTGATCCGCCCCGGCCTGGGCAAGGCTGCACTCGAGGCCCTGCACGCCGGCGGCATGCGCGGCTGCCGGATCTCCAGCGTGGTGCGCGGCGGCGCGCGCTTCGAGCACCTGGAGGACCTCGCCCGCGAAACGCATGCCTTGGGGTGGCATTTGCTCATGCACCTGCACCATTCCGAGGAACTCGTGGGACTGGCCCCCCGGCTGCGTGCCATACCGAACGCGTTCGTGCTGGACCACCTGGGCCACGTACTCGGCTCGGAGGGTACGAACGCCCCCGGCTTCAAGGCCTTGATGTCCCTGCTGGACACTGACCGGTGCTGGGTCAAGCTGGCGAGCCTTTACCGCTCATCATCGCAGCCCTATCCCCACGACGACATGCTGCCCATGATCCGTGCCGTCGTGGCCGCCCGACCCGACCGGATCATCTGGGGCACCAATTGGCCTCATCCGATCTACCGCGGCCCCATGCCGAACGACGCAGACCTGGTCGACCTTCTTCCGCGCTGGATTCCGGACGAAACGGTGCGCCGCCAGGTGCTGGTCCGGAACCCGGCGCGCCTCTATGGCTTCGATGACTGAACACATCCCGTTCCCCCTGTCCGAGGAGACCTCCATGCCCCGCTCGAACCCGGTATCCCGGCGACGCTTCACCACCTTGGCAGCTACCGCCACCCTGTGCCTGACCGCCGTCGGGGCGGCCGCGCAGGCCTTTCCCGACAAGCCAGTAACCCTGGTCGTGCCCTTCCCTCCCGGTGGCACGACAGACATCGTGGCGCGCAGCGTGGCCGAAGGCATGGCGCGCGAACTCAAGCAGCAAGTGGTGGTGGAGAACCGCGCCGGCGCGGGCGGCAACGTGGGCGCCGAGGCAGTTGCCCGCGCACGTGCCGACGGCTACACGCTGCTGGTTTCCACAGCGGGCCCCCTCGCGATCAACCACCATCTCTACAGCAAGCAGTCCTATGATCCGATGCGTGACTTCGCACCGGTGGCCTTGCTGGGCATGGTGCCCATCATGCTGGTGACCGGCCCCCAGCAACCTTTCAAGTCGGTTGCGGAACTCATCGCGCATGCCAAGTCCAACCCCGGCAGACTCTCGTACGGCTCGCAGGGCAACGGCACAACGAGTCACCTGACCATGGAGTTGCTGAAATCTCGCGCTGGCATCGACCTGGTCCATGTGCCCTATCGCGGCAGTTCGCCGGCAGCCACCGACCTCATGGGCGGGCAGATCCATGTGATGTTCGACAACTCTCCCTCCACCCTGCCCTTCGTACAGGGCAACCGGATGCGGGCCCTGGGCGTGGCGAGTGCGCAGCGTGTGCCGGCGATGAAGGAGATCCCGGCCATTGCCGAGACGGTCCGTGGACTCGAGTCCACCGCCTGGTTCGCGCTCGTGGCGCCGGCCGGCACCCCGCCGGAGGTGGTCCGCGTCCTCAATGCCGCCGTGAACAACACGCTCCAGCGCCAGGAAATCCGGGACAAGTTCGCCGCCTCCGGCGCCGAACTGGCCGGCGGCAGTCCCGAGGACCTGGCGAAGTTCATGCGCGAGGAAAGCAACAAGTGGCTGGGCGTGGTGCGTGCCGCCAACGTGAAGCTGGACTGATCAACCCCGGCCCGGTCGAAAGGCTCGCAGGGAAACCGTCGACCGCCAGGAAAGCGCCGCCTCAGGGCGCTGCTGAGAGTTAATGCAGGCCCTGCGGGCTCACGCCTTCATTCCTTGCTCGCCGCGGACTCCGCTTCCCGGGCCGCCAGGTTGGCCAGCAACTCGGCACCCTTGTTGGCAGCAGACAGTCCGCGAAACAGGAAACAGAGGCTTATTACGTCCTGGAGTTCCTGCCAGCTGGCGCCGGCGCGGCGGGCCGCCATGGCATGCAGGACGGCGGCGTCACTGCCGTCCATCATCAGCATGCCAAACAGCATCAGCTGCGATGTCTTCACATCGAAGCTCTTCGGGTACATGGCATGCTCGCGCATCTGCTCCTGCAGTTCGACCAGCTTCGGGTCGAGGGCGCCGGTGACGTTCAGCCGCGCCTCGATGCGCGGTGGAACGAAGCCGATCAGGTCTTCGTAGATCTTGCCAGCCTCCTCGACCATGCGGGGGTCGGCAACGCCGATGCGATCGCGCACGGCATTGAGGTTGATTCGCTTGGGTAGCATGAGTGGGGTCCTTGGACGTTACTGCGGCGACAGGTTAGCAGCCTTGACCACTCGGCTCCAGCGCTGGATCTCCTGGTCGATGAAGGATGCGAACTCCGCCGGGCTGGTGGGTGCCGGTTCCGCACCGAAGTTCGCGTAGATTTCGGCGGTTTCGGGTTGCCGGAGTGCTGCGATCACTGCTTCGTTCAGGCGCGCCACGACCGCTGGCGGCATGTTGGCCGGGCCCACCACGCCGAACCACGCCGGGCTGTCGATCGCCGGCAGGTTGAACTCACCCATGCCCGGGACGTTGGGCAGCATGCGCGACCGGTTCTTGCGGGTGACTACAATCAGCTTGATCCGACCGCTGCCCATGTGCTGGATCGCGGTGGTCAATGAAGTTTCGATGAACAGCGGCACCACGCCGGCAAGCAGGTCCTGCGCAGCGGGACCGGTGCCCCGGTACGGGACATGCGACATCTTCGCACCGGTTTCCTGCTCCAGCGCGAGCCCCACCATGTGGCCGACGGATCCGATGCCAGCCGTCGCGTACCCGAGTTTCCCGGGGTTGGCCTTCGCGTAGGCGATCAAGCCCGGAAAGTCGGAGAACGGCACGCCTGCGTGCGCCAGGATGATCCCGGTCGTCATGCCGCCATTGCTGATGGGAGTGAAGTCCTTGCGGGCGTCATAGGGGAGCTTTTCCATGAGAGACACATTGATCCCCATGTTGGCGATGGACCCGATCCCCAGCGTGTAGCCGTCCGGCTTGGCCTTGGCGACGACGTCGAGCCCGATCACGCCTCCGGCGCCGGCGCGGTTCTCGATCACCACCGGCTGCTTGAGCGTATCCGTGAGTGACTTGCCGAGGTGGCGGGCAATGCTGTCAGCCGGGCCGCCCGCCGGGAATGGCACGATCAACCGGATGGGACGGTCGGGAAACGCTTGCGCCGTGGCCGCGAACGGCGCGATGCTGCAAAGAACGCCCGCCAAGAGGTGAGTGAGGAACTTCATTGCTTGTCTCCTTGAGGCCGGTCACCGGCGAGTTGTTGACATTGGAAAAACCTAGACTGAAATGGAATCACCGCCATGGACGGTATGCCCGCTGGCGCTAGTTCGCAAGCAGCTGCATCAACCGCTCGCGTGAGATGGGAAGATCGGTGACTCGCTGGCCAAGGGCCCGCGAAACTGCATTGGCAATGGCCGCCGCGGCGGGACCCTGGGTGGCTTCGCCCAGCCCCAGCGACGGGCCATCCTGCGGCCCGACGAAATCCGTTTGCATCACCGGCACCGCCGAGAAGCGAAGGATGGGATAGGTGTCCCACCCTTCTGGCGAGGGCCGGCTGCCTTCGAAGTGCGTGGACTCCAGTGTCGTCCAGCTGATCGTCTGGACGATACCGCCCTCGACCTGGTTGCGGGCGCCATCGGGGTTCACGATCAGCCCCCCGTCGACCGCGCACCAGATCCGGCGCACTTCCACGTTTGCATCGAGCACGACATCGGCGACGATGGCACACCACGCGCCCGTTCCCTTGTAGCGGCCCAGACCGATTCCGCGCGCCTGGCCCTCTCCGGCCGGACCGGGTCCTTGCCAGTCCGACATCTGCAGCACCCGGTCGAGGACCGCCAATCCACGCGGATCGCGCAGATGGCGCCGCCGGAAATCCGCAGGATCGCAACTCGCGCGCTGGGCGAGTTCGTCCATGGTGCCTTCGATGGCGAACACGTTCGCGAAGGTTCCCAGGGCGCGCAGGGCCGAGGTACGCACGGGACTGGTGACCAGCGACAGCGAGAGCCCCTGGGCGCCCGCCTCGTAGACCAGGCGCGCACTTCGCGTGGCGCCGCCACCGCGCTCTTCAGGCACATCGGAGTCGCGCGCCGGCTGCCATCCGGCATCAACGGCGGTGGCTGCCAGGAGATTCGGCGTGCCGCCGACACCCGGACGCATCTGGTGGCTCGTGCTGCGGATGTGCGTGTTCCATGCTGCGATGTGCCCGTTGTCGTCCAGGGCTGCCTCGATGCTCACGGCCATCGGGGCTCCGAGCGGAGCCTCCCGAAGCTCTTCCGCCCGCGACCATTGCACCCGCACCGGTTCACCAGGGAACGCACAGGCGATCAGCGCGGCATCGAGCGCTACGTCGTCCGCCCCGTTGTGCCCGTAGCATCCCGCACCCGCCACATGGTGCACATGCACCATCTCAGGGTCACGGTCGAGCACCCTTGCAAGCATGTCGCGCAGCCCGAAGATCCCCTGGCTGTGGGTCCACACGCGCAGCACGCCGTTGTCCAGCCATGCCAGAGCACAACTCAGCCCGATCGAGGCGTGCGCGATGAAAGGGCGGGTCCACGTGGCCTTGAACACGCGCTCGGCGGACACGCCGGCGGGCATCGGGGCGGGCGGCAGCAGGATCGAATCCACGGCGGGTTGCCGGGCGAGCCAGCCAGCGATGTCGTCGCCGACCTCTTCGGCCTCGGGCAGATCCCAGCGGACGCAGGCCCGCAGGGTCTCCAGCGCGGCCCGCGCCTTGCCTTCTCCGGCAGCCACGCAGGCCATGAAGTCCCCGCGGCGCAGGCTGCGGGCCTGGGGCGCACGCTGACTGAAGAGGACCTCGTCGAAAGCGGCGATCCGTGCGCCGCGCACAGGCTGGCGCAGCACGACCCCATGGCACATGCCTGGCAGTTCCATGTCGTGGATGAAGGCCCCTCCCGCGAACTTGGACCGCAGGTCCGTCCGGGGAACCGAGGTGCCGACACTACCATCGGAGATGGGCGGCGCCACGGGATCACCGGGACCCAGCGGCTGACTCAGCAAGGAGAGCCCCTGGCGCCAATAGCTCCAGCCGGTTTCACGTTCCAGCCGCAGTACCTGGCCACGACGTACCGCCAGCGAGGCGAGATCCGCGTCCAGCCCCACGGCCGCTGCCTGCAAAAGTCGCGCGCGGACCATGGCGCCCAGGGTGGACATCACGGGGCCGGATTGCTGGATGGACAGGCTGCCGATGGTCGACCCCTCGTTGGGCCCGCCATGCGTGGAGGCCGGCTGCATGTCCACCTGGCCGGTCTCGACCCCCAGCGCGTCGGCAACGAGCTGGGCCAGGGCCGTGAGCAGGCCTTGCCCCAGTTCGACCTTGCCGGTGCGCACCACCACCCGCCCCGGCGTGTCGAACGCCAGCCATAGGCCAGGATCGGGTTGGGCGGCAAGCGCCGCAGGCAGCGTGGGCGCCATCATGGATTCCCGCGCAGGCTGCGCCAACTGGCCTGGACGGCGGCAATGATCCTTGCGTGCGCGCCGCACCGGCACAGGTGCGGCTCGAGGGCACTTGCGACTGCCTGGGCTGAACCATCGGCGCTGTGTCGTACGAAATGCAGTGCCTGTACCAGAATCCCGCTCAGGCAGAAGCCGCACTGGCCCGCCTGGTGAAGCTCGAAGTTCTCCAGCAGGACGCGTCCCTCAGGCTCCAGTGCCAGCGACTCCACCGTGTGGACGGCCCGGCCATCGAGGTTTCCGACCTCGGTCTGACAAGAACATCGGGGCTCTCCGTCGACCAGCACCATGCAGGCGCCGCACTGCTCCTGCCCGCAGCCGAAACGGGTCCCCTTCAGCTTCAGCTCGTCACGCAGGTACTCCGTGAGGGTACAGCGTTCATCTTTCGGCGCCCGAATGAGCTGATCATTCACCTTGAACCGGATTTCCATCACCGCGTGCGTCCGCTCTCTTGGCTGCGAATATCAACCTAGAATAGGCAAGGACGGCCGATCGTGGAAATGCAAGTTTTCTATGTCCGGCATCGAACTTGCGCGCACTTTCAAGACCCGCCAGCCATGAGGAGCCAGGCAGCCGGTTCCGCGCCTGCTGGAATGGAGCAACGCGAATGAGGCTAAGACCTGGAATCAAGTACAGGCAGTTGCAGTACTTCCTGGCAGCCGCCGAGACCCTTCATTTCTCCAAGGCAGCAGAAAGCCTCTTCGTCACCCAGCCGACACTGTCGCACCAGCTGGCGGAACTCGAAAGCCAGCTGGGGGTCCTGCTGTTCGAGCGACAGGGCAAGGCGGTGCGGCTGACGCAAGCCGGCGAAATCTTCCGCGACCATGCCCGTCGCAGCATGGAAGAGATCGAGGCCGGCCTGAATGCGCTGGCCGAACTCGATGGACTGCAAAGAGGCGAGCTTCGCATCGGCATCAACCAGACCTTCGTCGCGCGGCTGGTGCCCCCGATACTGAGTGAATTCTTAAACCAGTACCCGCGGATCATGCTGCACGTGTCTGATCTCACGACACGGCAGATCGAGCGTGAACTCGGCGACGGCCAGATGGACCTGGGCCTGGCCATCGTGACGGGCGCCGCCGAAGAAATCGAGGTGGAGCCCATCCTCCAGGAGAACCTCGTCCTGGTCGTGGGTGCGGGCCACAAACTTGCGCGCAACGAGCGCGTCAGCTTCGCGGACCTCCAGGGTACGGCGCTGGTGCTGCTCAAGCGCGAGTACGCGACCCGGCAGCTGATCGACAGCTACTTCGAACAGGCCGGCGTGGCGCCGCTGATCGCCTGCGAAACCAACGCCATCGACCTCATGCGCGGCCTGGTGGGCACCTCGGGCCTCGCCACGATCATGACCCAGAGCGGCGTCTATGGTTTTGGCGGGTTGTGCACGGTGCCCTTGGTCGACCCGGTGCCCGTGCGTACATCCGCGCTTCTCTGGCCTCGCCACCGGCCTCGGAGCCTGGCGGCGCGGACGTTTGCGCAGTTGGTTCGGGATCATTTTTCGGCCCACTCGGTGGGGCAGGGGAAGGCGATGGATGCACTGGAGCGGCGGTCCGGGTAGGCGAAGACGCGGGGAGCGAACGAGCGCCGTCGCACGGGGCGACGATCAGCCACCTGTGGCCTGCCACCGGGCAACACATCAACGACTGCACAGCCACAGAGACTGAGCCGCTCCGCCGCGATGAGCGCCCCTTGATATCCACAGGCATCAGCCTATAGTGGGACCGGCCAGGCGGACAGGCAACGGTCCGTTCTCGTTTCCGCTGGGCGACCGTTCGATACGTCAGGCAACGCGGCCGTGCGTTTTCGCGGCTGACGAGCAGGAGCCAGACATGACAACGCCGGTTTCGGTCAACAAGTTTGAAGTCAAGTCGCACGAATCGCCAGACGAACTGCGCGCACCTGATAAAACGCGCGTGGAAGTCGTCAAGCTGGAGGGCTTCAACATTGGACGCTTCATTTTCCAGCCCGGCTGGAAGTGGTCCGAATGCGTCAAGCCCGTGGTGAAGACCGATTCGTGCCAGGCTTCGCACGTGGGTTACGCGGTTTCCGGGACCCTTCATGTGCGCATGGCCGACGGATCCGAAAAGACCATTGCCGCAGGCGAGTCCTACACAATCCCGCCCGGCCACGATGCGTGGGTGGAAGGGGACGAGGCGTATGTGGGCATCGAGGTCATGAGCGCAGATGTATACGCCAAGCCGAAGTAATCCCTTCGATAGCCTCTGGTGAAGCGTTGTAGCAGTCCACGAGGACGGCCACCCTATTCTCATGGACTGTCAACGCGTATTCTCATGATGATTGGCGTCGCCATTCATCAGTAAGAAGTTTGCCACCGGTCTGTTTGGAAGCTTACGCGGTATGCTTCCCTTCTCAAGGAACGACACCGGCTAAGCAGGATTGAATGACCGGCACGCAGAACTACTACGAGGACGAAGCATCGCAATTCTTCACGTCCACGGTTTCCGTAGACTTGTCTCCGCTGTATGCACGCTTCATCGAGCGGTTGCCGCCTGGTGGCTACATCCTTGACGCGGGCTGTGGCTCCGGCCGCGACGCAAAGTTTTTTTCTGGAATCGGCTTCCAAGTTCACGCATTCGATGCCTCGCCCGCCCTGGCAGAGCTCGCTTCACGACATTGCGGGTTTCCGGTGCACGTACGCACCTTCGCCGACGTGGATGAGAAATCGGTGTACGACGGAATTTGGGCCTGCGCCAGTCTGCTGCATGTCCCCGCAGCCGAAATGCCGACGGCGCTGGCACGTCTTTGGATCGCACTGAAGCCCGGAGGGTCGTTCTACTGCAGCTTCAAATTGGGGGCAGGCGAACGTGTTCACGAAGGCCGCCACTTCACAGATGCGGACGAGAGCACCCTAGCCTCTTGGCTGTCGCGATTGCCACAAGCAGAGCTTGCTTCTATTTGGAGAACCCCTGATGCTCGTCCTGGGCGGCGGGACGAATGGCTGAACGCCATCGTCGTCAAAGCCATTGCGCCTGCAGTCAAGCTTGTCACAGGCGGATCAGACCCGTTTCTTCCCCACCTGTCGAGGGCGATTTCTGGAGCCACAGACATCGCGCTCGCCGTCTCCTTCGTGAAGACTCTGGGACTCAAACTGCTGCTCGGGGACTTGCATGCAGCACTACGTCCTAACGAAGGCGATGCACCGGCCGCTCGCCTGCGCGTGCTGACCAGCGACTATCTTGGCATCACGGATCCGGATGCGCTGCGTCTTCTGCTGTTGCTGCAACAGGAAGGTGCTGACGTACGGGTCTTCGTGACACAGAACGACAGCTTCCATTTGAAGGCCTACCTGTTCGCACGGCACGCCGAGGGCGGCGCCGTTCAGGGCACGGCTTTTATCGGATCCAGCAACATCAGCAGCCAGGCGTTGCAGAGCGGTCTGGAATGGAATTACCGGGTGACGTATCCATCGGACGAGGGTTTCAACGAGGCATGGACCCGCTTTGAAGAACTCTTCAAGCATCCCAGTACGAACAGACTAACGGACGCCTGGATCGAAGACTACGAACGCCGGCGCATTCCACCACCGCGTTTGGTCTCGCCGGGAAGCGACGAACAGGAACCACCGCCGATTCCGACGCAAATTCAGAACAACGCGCTAGAGGCGCTGGCGCGCACCCGTGAAGAGGGATTTCAGCGTGGACTGGTTGTGCTGGCTACAGGCCTCGGAAAGACTTGGCTCGCCGCGTTCGACGTAGCGCGCATCGGAGCGCGGCGCGTCCTCTTCGTCGCGCACCGGGAGGAGATCCTGCGGCAAGCCGCGCAGACGTTCGTGCGCATTCGAGGCGGCATGCGGATTGGCTATTACACAGGCACCCGCCGCGACGTCGAAGCCGATGTTCTGTGCGCGTCTGTTCAAACGCTGGCACGTGCCGCGCACCTGAGCAAGTTCAAACCGCAGCACTTCGACTACATCGTCGTCGACGAGTTCCACCACGCGGAGGCGCGCACGTATCGGCGTCTTCTAGCCCATTTTTCGCCTACCTTCCTGCTCGGACTGACGGCCACACCGGATCGCACCGACCAAGCGGATATCCTGTCACTCTGCGACGATAACCTGGTGTTCTCCTGCGGCCTTTTTGAAGGCATCGATTCGAAACTACTCTCGCCGTTCCACTACTACGGAATCTACGACGAAGAGGTCGACTACCGCGAGATTCCTTGGCGCAATGGCAAGTTTGACCCGGAACAGCTATCCAACAAGCTGGCCACCTTAGCGCGAGCTCGCCACGCGATCAGGGAGTGGCGAGCTCGGCGGCAGCAACGCACCCTCGCTTTTTGTGTCTCAATTCGCCACGCCGAGTTCATGGCCAATCAGTTCCGGCGCGAAGGTGTGGAAGCCGCAGCCGTCTACGCAGGATCATCTCTCGGGCGGGCAGAGGCGCTAAGTCGCCTCGCCGCAGGCCAGTTGAGCGTGATCTTCTCGGTCGATCTGTTCAACGAAGGCGTGGATCTTCCGAGCATCGATACCGTAATGTTGCTTCGTCCGACGGAATCGAAGATTTTGTTTTTGCAGCAATTTGGTCGCGGTCTGCGCCGCAGCGACGGCAAGTCTCACCTTGTCGTACTGGACTTCATCGGAAACCATTACAGCTTCCTGCAGAAGCCGCCGGCGCTGTTCGGTGTCGGTTCGACGTTCAAAAATCTCGCGGCCTTCGCGAGAGCCGCCGAACGGAACGAACTTGCGCTTCCCGAGGGCTGCTTCGTCAACTACGACCTGCGGATCATTGATCTGCTGAAATCTCTCGATAGCACCGGGCCCGCGAAGGAGTACGAGGCGCTACGCGCCACCCTCGGCAGACGTCCTACGCTGATCGAGTTCTATCGATCAGGCGCGAGCATGCAGGCCATGCGACGCCAGTACGGAAGCTGGTTCGAATTTGTCGAGAAGCAAGGCGATCTCACGCCAACGGCTACTCGCGTCCTAGAACGGCACCGTGATCTTTTCCAGGAGGTCGAGACGACCTCCATGAACAAGAGCTTCAAGATGATCCTCTTGGAAGCGTTCCTGGAACTTGAGGGATTGATTCGCCCGCCAAGCTTGCCTGACCTGGCAGAACGCTCCTGGACTGTGCTGCATCGAAGGCCCAGGTTTCTCAGCGACTTGGACGTGTCGGTTCGCCCCCTCGCTGACGGGCGTGGAGTGGAGTGGCAGCGCTACTGGCGCATCAACCCGGTCAATGCGTGGACGGGCGGCAACCTGGCCGATCCGCAAAGGGCGCAATTCAAGTTGGATAACGACAGGTTCGCTCTCGCGGTGCGCCTGGACGTTACCGATGCAGAGGAAGCCGCGGACTTGCTGCAGGAATTGGTGGACTGGAAGCTCGCTCAGTACGAGGCTCGAAGCGCGGCGACGGACGCGCCCAGCAACATAGTCCCCTTCCCCGCGCGCCAGCGTACGGAGCTTCCGTACTTCCCGAACCTGAAGATCGCATGCGGCCATTTCAGAAAGGGGCGCACTGATTCTGACGAGCACGTGTCACTGCCTATCCGATATGGCGCCGTGGACCCCCAGCGTCACTTCATCGCTCGCGCAGCCGGCAATTCCATGAACGGCGGGAAACACCCGATCCTTGACGGAGACTACCTGCTGCTTGAGCACGTCACTCCGACCAAGGCTGGTTCCATCACGGGCGCTGTCATGGCGGTGGAGCGGCAGGACGACTCTGGAGATTATCAATACTTACTGCGAGTGGTCACGAAGAATTCATCTGGCCAGTACGTCTTGAAGGCGAACAATCCGGAGTACGAGGACCTACTTGCCACTGCCGACATGCGGCCATTAGCGCGGCTCAAGGCCGTCGTGGACCCGCTGGAACTCCAAGTTGGTCGCCTGTTCAAGCGAGAAGAAATCCCGGCCCTTTTCGGTGAGCAGTTCAACCCTGGGAATTGGCAATCCGGTCATGTTGTGCTTCCGAGCAGCAAGGCCCATGTACTGCTCGTGACCCTGAGCAAGCAAGGAAAGGCCGAGGAGCATCGTTACCACGACTACTGGATTGACCGAACGACATTTCATTGGGAGAGTCAGAACTCAACGGGTCCGGAAAACAAGCGTGGACGAGAAATCATCGAGCACGAAACGCTCGGAATCACCGTTCACCTGTTCGTCCGCGATGCGAAGCTGACGGGCGGCAAAGCGGCAGCCTTTACGTATTACGGGAAGGTTCGGTATCGATCGCATGAGCGCAGCCACCCCATGGGGGTGACCTTCGAACTGCTCTAGACATACCGCCCCGCCGCCTCCAGCAACGCCTTCTGCACCCTCTTCCTCAACCCCTCAGGCCCTACGACCTGGACATCCGCCCCAAACCGCAGGATGTCCCCCAGGATCTCTCGATCATCCGCATACGGAACCTCCAGCACATAGCTGCCATCCGCCTCATCCCACCCCCGCTGCTTCGGATGCCACTGCTCCCGCCGCACCCACCTCGCCCGAGCCGGGGTGAACCGAAGTTGCGCCGTGGCAGTCGGCGGCCCACCGAAGATCCCGTAACTGGACCCAAGGTGTTCGTCGAGGCGTTCCGCATCAATCTCCTCCGCGCCCTCCTCCATCACCTCGACCTGGGTCAGCGCATCGACCGAAAAACTTCGCAGGCCATCCCGCAAATGGCACCAGCTGTCCACGTACCAGTTGTCCCGGTAATGCACCAGCCGCTGCGGCGAAATCATGCGGTCCAGGGTTTCTCCGGTCTGGCGGTTAAAGTGGCGCACGCGCAGGCGCTTGCGCCCCAGGGTGCCGGCTGCGACGGCTTCGAAGTGGGCGGGATGCAACTGGCGCATGCCGGCGTGGACGAGGCGGATGCGCTGGGCGACGTCCTTGCCGGTCAGGCCGTTCTTGGCCATGAGTTCGGCCAGCCGCTCCTGCAGGGGCCGTAGCTTCGGGCCGAGGATGCCGGGGGCCAGCTGCGCCAGGAGTTGCTGGATGGTGACCAGGGCCAAGATTTCCTCAGGGCTGAACCACAGTCCGGGAAGCTCGCGGCTGTCGGTGTGGCCGCCGTCCATGACGTAGCCGCGCCGCTCCTTGTCGAAGCGCACGGGCATCTTGAGCTGGTCGCGCAGCTTGGCGATGTCGCGCTTGAGGGTAGCGGGGGAAATCTCGAGGGCGGCCTGCAGCTCGCCTGCCGACACTGCACGGCGGGCCCCCAGGAGTTCTTTGTACCGATAAAGCCGTACAAGCTCGCTCACGGCGTCCTCTCCTGCTCACGTGCTGTTAATGGATTGTCGCCTGGACCGCTATGACAAACATAAGGGTATGCGCGCATGGCAGGGCACGGTTGATCCACGTCACGCGCTCCGCTCATTGCGGCGCTGCTGGTTCGGGAGGCAAGCTGGGCGGGAATCATGCGCAGCCGTTGGCGCTCAATGGAACCGCCGGTGAGTGCGGTGGGCCGCCGTGATGACCGCCTCGTCGCCGCTGACGACGGCGTAGACGTCGAAGTAGCGCTCGGCCTGCACGTACTGACGGTGACTGAGCACCGACTGCAGCCGGCGGCGGGTGGCCTTCGACACGCTTTTGAGCAGGGCGCCATGGCCGTCGTGGGTGGTCTTGCCGTGCTCGATCAGCAATCGCAGGAACCACTGGGGGATGCCACGCTGCTGCAGCCGCACGCTGGCATGGTCGGTCAGGCGCAGCGGGGCAGGCGTGGCGTTGAGATGGGCTGACGTGTGCATGGTGGCTCCTGGGTCACGGGGGTGATGGAGCGATGGTCGGCGGCGGCGGGATCACGTCATGAGCCCGGTGCGCTGATCGTTTATCCAGATGTCTGGCGGCGGCGTCTCGCCTTCCGGGGCTCATGCCGTGAGCCTGTGCGGCGGTTCAATCGATGCCGTCAAGCAGGAAAGGGGCGCACGATGACCGCACAGATCGCAGAGAAACTTCACTACGCCGGCCAGGAGATGGCCATGTGCACCGAACCGCTGGAGCCGTATTTCGCGTCCGGGGTGCCGCGTCCGGCGTTCCGGGTGGGTTGCACGGCACTCTGGCGGGGATACGTCGGCACCTGGGAGGTGGTGGACAACCGCCTGTACCTGGTCGATATCCGGGGGGAGCTGGAG